>DATEPD010000189.1:0-3068 GCA_035273365.1 Nitrospiraceae bacterium
CATATCCTGTTTTACATTTTCGAAGTTGAGCGTCATGAAGGCATCGACCTTGTGGTCCGGTTTGACTAGCCCGTCTTCTGTAAACCAAGACCTCCCCGACGTGGAAGACAGAATGTCCTTAATCGTTTCGGTGATGCTGCAACCCGACAATGTGAGGATGAGCCCGATGGCAGAGGAGAGGGAACTCAGGATGTATCGTGATCGTGTCATGTCTACCTCCTCGATAGTGAAATGAACCGAGCAGGAAACGTGGCCAAGTTCATGACATAACTGTAGAGGAGACCACCGACTTGATCAAGTTACGAATCGAGAGGGTTGTAGTAGCGATTCTCGCCGGCTCGATTTCAGTTTGGCGCTCCCAAAAATCCTCAACGTATACCAACGAATACGCTTCAGGTTTTTCGAGCCTTGCGACGCTCATCTGCCAGTGTCTCTTTCGCCTCGCAACGAAGGATTACTCGGAAAGACTCCTAAGCAGGAATAGTGAGCAAGGGACAGTGCGCGCCACGGACAACCCGTTCAGTCGTGCTTCCGAGAAGTAGGTCGAACAGGCTGGTATGTCCTTCGGTCGTCATAACGATCAGATCCGCATCGAAATCTCTCCCCGCCGCTATGATCCACTCGACAGGATCTCCCTTGCCGACGAGCGTGTTCCAAGACCAGCCGGCGCGTTCGGTGTGAGTAAATTTCGGCAGATCGCCCTCCTTCCCAACATGCACCAGCTCAAACAAAACTGTCTCGCTGCCGATTGTGCGTGCCAGGTCTGCGGCAAGATCGATCGCCGGTTGTGGGTGCGGCGTATGGGCGATTGGGATCAACACTCTAGTCAGGTTCGTTCTGCCTGTCTCCGCTGAGACAAAACCCTCGACACCAGCCGGGACAAAGAGCGTTCTGGCATGGGTACCACGTGCTAATGGCTCGGCGACCCCGTGGTGGGTGAGGCGAGTGAGGCCTTCATGCTGGTTCGTAGACAGTACGAGCAACTCTGTCGGGTGAGCTGTCAGTTGTCGGAGGAGAGCACCCGTCGTATTGTCTGCGACTGCGCGGATGCGTTTGATCTGGACGCCCAGTTTCGCGACATCGTCCTTCGAGCTGCCTTCCGGCAACACTCCCCAGCGAGCGAGGAGTGGCCGGATGCGAGGGAAATCCTCGAAGTCTCCTCGCGCGATCGTCGGGTCGATGTGCATCATCGTCAGCTCTCCCTGCACAAGGAAGGTGAGCTTCACGGCATGGGCGAACGCTGCCGAATCCGAGGCAGAAAAATCAGTGGGATGAAAAATCCGGCGAAATGGAAGCATAGGTGCGTTGATCGTTATCTCGTCGCTAGCGAGCCAGCATCCGCAACTGTTGGAGGCGGGCTTCATGATCGGATGTCAAGAGCGTCTCAAATGCCCTCTGTGCATTTGAGTGAAAGGCTGTTTGCTGGTCGTTCGGCAGCCCCAAGAGGGTGCCGAGCGATGCTACATATTCTCCCTGCCCTCGCGCCAAGTCCTGTTCCACATTCATCTGGTTCAAGGCCAGGAAGGCAGTGAGCTTGTGGTCTGGATGCAGAAGGCCATCTTCGGTGAACCAGGTGCGACCGGAAGTCGTGCCTGTGATGTTGGAAATGGTATCTGTGGTTTCTTTGATCGTGGCTTTGACTGTGCAGCCTGACGCGGCAAGCATGAGAAACGGTATGGCCAAAACCGTGATCCGTTTCATATTGTACCTCCTCGGTGTACGGGGGCCAACTCTCTTCATGGATGACCGGTCCCACTATATCACAAGCGTAGTACCAGCATTATACATGACGGTTCGTCGTGGAATCGCGGAGACGCGTCGCAAGACCGGGCGCGGAGCCTTGAGGGAGGGAAGCATACTTGAAACAGTATGGTGACCGACCGATGGGCGAGCCCGCCGGCCGACAGAAGCGCTCATAATTAATAATGTGGATAAAGTTCTGCCAGATGTATGCCGATAGAGAGCTGCACGGTGCGCTGCGTTGGCCCATTTATCATAGAGACGCCTCATGTCCGTCCAAGCTCTAACCCAAGTCCATCCTCAACAGTTATTTCGCCTTCCGTCTACGAATGCCACTGGATTTCAGCGATTGGATACCCAGGTCAGCGGGGTAGCGATCTCCAACGACTTCACTGGGCGACTGAGTGTCACGACGGCGGAAGGTGACACCATCACCCTCTCGGCGGATCTTGAGTCCGAATTCCGTGCAGCGAACTACAAATCCCATACCGAAGGCGATGGCAAGACGGTGGATGTTCAAGTGAAGTATGCCGAGTATTCACTGAAACAAGAGTTAGGCGTGACGGTTGAAGGCGATCTGAATGAACAAGAAATCAAGGATCTGGAGAAACTGTTCCGAAAAGTCTCCAACATCTTCAAGCAATATTTGAGTGGGCAGGATGACGAAGCTCTAGTCAAGATGGCGAAGTTGGCCGAGCGGTTTGGAAATCTGTCATCGCTCTCAGGTCTGGACCTCGGCGTGGATGTGGAACGGTCCGTCACGATCTTTGCCGCGCAGGTTGCTTCGGAGTTGACCGGTCGCTCTGCGCTGCCGTCGAGCGAGCAACAACAGTCACCTGTCGCAACATCTCCCTCAGCTACCCCGGGTGCGGCGCCTTCGGCGGTTGCGGCGATCCCGCAATCGTCTACTGGTACCTCGGCGCCCACCCAGCCTTCGACGACGGTTCCGTCATCGGACCAGGCGACCCTTCTTGTTGCGTCGGCTCAGGATGCGGCGCACCCGAAATCTCTTGTGCAGCAAGTGTTGGACGCACTGGAAGCATCGAGGGTCGAATCTCACAAAGTCCACAAGTATCTGTCGGATTTCTTCCAGAAGTTGCGCGAGGACCTGCGTGACGAAATGCGCGGTCATCGTGAGCAGACGCTTCAGTCTTCCACCACCAACGTGAGCGGCGAGGTGTTCGCCTATCAAGCCTTGAATCTGACGTCGATGTCTCTCTCCATTAGATCCTAGGGAACCTAGGGCAACAGCGCTAGCCGCAGGGCTGGCGTTAAGCAAGACAACGGCGAGGTGTGGTGATCCCACACCTCGCCGTTGTCGTTTGAGC
>DATEPD010000190.1:0-17057 GCA_035273365.1 Nitrospiraceae bacterium
GGGATTGACAAAGTCGCTCAAGCTCATCTCCATCGTGGACTTTACCCATGAGCTCCACCTATCATGAGGGCAGGGATCGCGTGCTGTCGGGCCCTTTCGTTCGAAGGAGCACAGGATGGCCTCAGGGATCACCGATGACATGACCCTCCTGCTAGCTCCCTGCTATACCATCACGCATGTCCACAAATTTCTGTCTCAGTGCCCTGCGCTCGTGACACGCACCGGTTATCGACTCGAGTTTCGATCTGGGAGATATTGAATACCAATTTGGGGAACTTGGTTTCTGTACGCTTGCGGTCCCATTGTTCCATGCGTTAGGGTAGCTTGGTGGAGCTGCGGGACGCAGAATGGTAGAGGACTTCAGGATGGATCGAGATGCCGTGCTGTCCCTCTGGGAAGCCCACAAAGAGGAGCGCTGGCCTCGAGTGGGAAGCCAACATGAGGGGCCACTGATGACACTGGATACGGTAATCAGCGGATGCGTCGTGTATTTCCTCGATAGCCCCGAGGGGCTTGATGCCCAGCGGATCGGAATCATCGAAGATTGTATCGCCGACCTGGATAATTTGACTGACGAGCTTGAAGAAGGCTGTCAGCCCTACTTCCAAAGGCTCCGGCATCTTGGAGCTCTCCTCATTAGCACTCGTCACGCGATCTAGCATCTTCCATATGGAAACGACCGAGAAAAATCGTTCCACCGATATTGTCACGAGAAAATTCGGCACCCTCTGTCAATCAACCTTAGCCGCCTCCTCTTCCGCCCAACGCAAAGTCACCGCGAAACCGTGACGACTGGATATTAGAGCGAGGTATTGATCCGCCCGTACATTCAATCGTCCTTGCATGTTCTCAAGTCGTTCGATAAAATGTGGTTATACCGCATTGGCCCTACCAATTTTGCCAATACATTTCACACATCATACATCTCTCGGAACCCATGAGTAAGGAAGAGGCCATGAAGTATGTACTACAAGTCGTCACAGTCACTTGCATGGTGATGGCCGGTGTCGGTGCATGGGTGCCATCTGGGTATGGCGAGCCCTATGAATTAAGTAAGAACGATGTGATGGACCCCAAGGGCTTGAAGGGTACCGAGGTTTCACTGTATGGGGTTAAATTGGGGGACTCCGAAGCCAAAGCCTTGGACTCTCTGGTGAATGAAAAGATTGCTGGAGTGAAAGCGGAACAGGAAGGCTTGTTTATTTTCTTACTCGACCAACGCAAACCGACTGGTCCTATGGCTGGGGTGCGCATCCAGGACGGCAGAGTCGATCTGATCTTTATCAATAATCGATTTTCCTATAAGACTCGAGGCATCTTTCGAAACGTGTTGAACAGCGAAAGCCCCGATGACGTGCGAAAACTACTAGGGCAGGAAGATTACGGCGATGAAAACGTGATGGGTGCTATACTGGCTTACGATAAACAGGGGTTTGTCATCAATTATTTGGGGAAAGATGTCAACGTCGAATTTTCCCCGATTCGGTAGCCACATGGCTTGGATGTTCAACCCCCGAATACACGCCTGCAAATCTTGAACAATCCCTATCCTTCTCCCCGTTGCCAGCTTGAATTCGTTTCTGCTCCTTTCGTCCCCATCTATTCCCACGCACCTCTCCAAAGTCTGTAAGTCCTCGCCAGTGCTCTCGGGGGAACTCAAACGGCAAGAGGGCGGATAGCGATCAGACTGCAGGGCGGCTTTTTCGGATCAGACTGCGTCCATGTCGACTTGATTGAACAGGAAGCTTCAGTGCAAAACTTCTGCTGCCTGTAGTCCGTAGTTAATGAGGTGTGTCGCGGTGTTCCAGCGACGCTTGGAGTTGAGGATCACGAGGAGCAGATCGCTCCCGTTCTGAGAGACTTTGGCAATCAGGCAACGCCCGGCTTTGGAAGTAAATCCGGTCTTGATCCCTTCGACGCCAGGAATACGTCCCAGCAGTCTATTTGTATTGTGCAAAACATACACACGATGACCCCTGACCGGCGTGATAATCGTACGTTCCTCACGAACCAACTGCCGGAAGATGGGCTGATCGAGCGCAATGACACTTAATGCAGCGAGGTCTTCGGCCGTAGAGTAATGGTCCGGGTTATCGAACCCGCAGCCATTCCTGAAATGTGTATCCTCCAAGCCGAGGGCCGCAGCCTTGTCATTCATGAACGTCACAAACTGTGCTTCGTCACCCCCCACATGCTCTACGGCTGCAAGACAAGCATCGTTCGCGGACATGATCAACATGGCCTTCAACAGATCTTCCAGCCGAAAGACTTGCCCTGCCTTCACGCGCAAATGCATCTTGTGAGCCCGTGCGGCATTGGGACTAATCGTCACGAGATCATCCAGGTTTCCCCTTTCCAGAATGACCAGGGCCGACATAATTTTCGTAAGGCTGGCAGGGGACATTCGCTTCCCGGCATCGTGTTCATACAACACGCGGCCACTCTTGAGTTCCTTGAGAAGAATGCCATGGGCTGGAGCCACACGCCACGGAGGGAATTGGTGGGGAACGATCGCCGTTTGAACCTGTGCAGGATGAGCAGCTATGCTCTTCGCAGTGGCACTGGATGGAGTGAGAGCCTCGGCACTGATCACTAGTAGACCGATGACCACTCCGGCAGCGCGGACGAGAACTGACGGCCAATGGAACCTCATGTAGTCTCTTGTTATCATAAAAAACCGCAGCTCCTACTCATAGGGTATACGATTCCCGCACTTTCCCGCCGCGAAACCCGCTGTCGATCACCTTATGAAAGAAGCGAAGTAGATCGGCAAGATCGATCCAGAACCCGCAATTCAAACAGCGGGCATAGAGACGCCGATTCACCAGCGTGTAGTGACGCTCGACCATCATGAAGCCTTTGCATCTCAAACAATGCATTGACGCGCCTGTCTTCAGACACTCTACCTACCGAAGTCGATTCATCACCAATGCCAAGCAACCAGCCAACAATCCTCCTCCGAAAATCGTGGTGCCAAACGAGAGGTACGCGCTGGCCCCACTGCCGGGAGGGGCACCATCCAACAGGTCACGCACGCCCCCCTGCACCATCAACACGGAGAGGGTGAGCAGTGCGCCAATAGAAAACCACCATCGAAATGATCTCACTGGTATCCCCAACACAGAGCGCCACTGGGCCTTGAAACAGCGCTCCTCGGCCACTGTAGCCGAGGGTCCACAGACTGTCAAGAAGACTGACCATTGACTCAGTCGACCTCGGGATAGAGTACCAGGCTCACGGAGAGACCGCGACGGGAGCAGCCGCTGCTTTCAATCCTCGATGGAGAAAAACGGAAACGCTTCCATTGCCGTTGTCCGCCGTGACGAGTCCAGGCTCTTCAGCCTCCTTGGTTGTGACGCGAAACGTTGCGAGGGCGAAGGGGCCTGGTTTTGTACGATAGTTTCTCGGCGGATATTCGAAGGTCCCATCGTCACGACCAAAAAGAATGGAGAGATCACTCGACTGAAGATTGACTATCGCCACGTCGGTGCGATGGTCACCGTTGAAGTCGCGAGCCAGCCCGAAATTCGGTCCTGCATCGGCACCGGAATCGCGCCCTGGCTGGAACGTCCCATTACCGTTACCGAGAAAGGTTGTGAAACTATCCTGCACACCGTTGATCACAAGGAGATCACGGATCCGGTCATGATTGAAATCGGCGAAACTCACTCCGAGCGGTCGCTTGCCAGTCCGATAGTCGGTGGGAGGGCGAAACGTGCCGTCGCCATTCCCCATCCAGATGGAGACTGCGTTCAACATCGGCCCCCCATTGGCCACAGCCAAATCGACCTTCCCATCGCCATCCAAGTCGGCCAACGCTACCGATGTGGGCGTATCGCCGTATTCGTACTGCGCCCCATGGGTGAATTCACCGGTGCCGGTTCCCAGAAAGACTTTGATTTTGTCGTTGCGCAACGCAACCACGAGGTCGAGCGCTTGATCGCCGTTCAGATCGTCGATAGCAATGGCAATAGGAGTCCGATGGACGGGATAGCGTGTCCCTTCTTGAAATTTTCCGTCGGCTCGACCAAAGAGTATGGCGACCTCGTCGGCCCCGGAACAGGCCAAGACCACATCGGGATACGGGTCGCGGTTGAACATCCCGAGAGCAAGCGAGCGAGGTTCTTTACAGACATTCAGTTCGACTTGATCATGAAAGGTGCCGTCACCGTTGCCTAACAGAATCGAAAGGGTATTGCTGCCCATGTTGGTTGTCACCAGATCGGTAAACCCGTCCTGATTTACGTCAGCAGGGGTAACGGTCGTCGGGTTCTTTCCAACTTTGTAGCTGGCAAAGTAGTAGAAGAGATCTGGTGGGGAATAAGGATCTTGCTTGGTACAGCCGCTTGCCATAAGCAGACAAAAACTTATCGCAGCAGCCACAAGATTCCACGCTCTAAACATTCTGCGGCCGCATGCCTTCCTGATCGCCCACAGCCCTTTGATCCAGAAACTGGCAACGTGGTGATTCGTCGACATGAGGACGTGCCTCTCAACCAAACCTTCTCGCCTAAATGAGTGTGTCAGTATACAGACCGGTACTTTCACCTGGCAATCAATCCAACTACACAACGATCCTCGTCAACACGCAGTTTCCCCAATCAAGTCTGCAAGACTAGCACTTTGTAAACGCGGCTGCGTTTGGGGTACAATGCCGAACTTGGTAAGGAGGAATCCATGAGCAAGACGCTGAAGATTGAGTTGTCAATGTACGGAGTCGCCGAGGTTTTGCATTGGTGTCATGACCGTAACAAGGGCCGCGTCCCCGGAGTGGACACAGCAGGGTTCGAAAAGATGAAGGTGCTCTTGGCTGAAAAACCGCAGTCAGGTGATTATTTTACTCTCGATCAGTTTTGGAAGAAGAGGGTGACCTTGGACTTGACCGAAGAAGAGGTGGCTACGATCGATCGATGTCTCTATGACATCCCAAATTTCGATAATGAGCCTCTTCCACAGATCCGACATAAATTTTGGCCGCAGGAGACGGCTGCCCACTGATAGAGCGGGGTGCACCCACTCAAATAGCTTTTACCGCATTACAATTCTGGTCCGGGCTCGATCAACTGAGGTAATGCGAGAGCAGCGCAAGTTGTGCTCAGATGAGGTCGTGGAAGAGAAAAGGTGCGGGAAGAGCGGGCACGAAAAGTTTCCGAACAGTTCACTCACCAGCGCAGAAATCTGATCAGTGATTCTGCATACCGAGCACTCAAGCCCGTTAAGCCCTGAGAAACGGCAAGTGTTCCGCTAGAGCGTCCCTTCTCCCTTAAGGTAGCTCCGAAAGCGTCCCATCAAGTCGGCACCAAGTGTCCCACCTTCCGGTTTTTTCACATCCGGATCGGCAAAATGCCCGCGAATTTCCTGGAGGCGTTTTTCCGCCTGCTCATTCCCCTGCAGTCGCTTTGTTTTCTCTAGTGCCGTATCGAACGCCTTAAACGTCAGCTCGTTGTACCCAAAAGAGCGAATCCTTTTAACGGCTTTCATCATCGCCTGATTCCGAAAGGTCGTCAGATGTTCTGAATCAACCTCTTTGAGCCCAAGTTTCCGAGCCCTTCGTTCAGCCGCCTTTCGGATTCCGCTACGCACAAAATCGGGAGCTGTCTGCAGACGCTTCCATGCCTCATCGGTCCACGAAACTCGGCCCTGGGGTGCATCCCACAATTGAATCAGCACCGACTCATCGATACGTGTCACACCTTTCTCCCTCGCCAAATCTTCGGTGTCACGCCTCAACATGTCGGTGACGAATTCAATGGCGATCGGCGGCGACTGTTTCAATTTCTCGTGAAGTTGAGCCAACGCCCCCTCGCTCCACTCCAACGGAGGAACCGAGGACTCATGGAGATCGCCCAGTGCTTCAACTTTTTCGAAGAGTTCGACATTTACTTCGAGATGGCCTCGCTCCCTGGCAATCTCTTCGGCAATTTGCCTGATCATGTTGCGCATGAATTCCGGAACCGAATTCAGCCGGTCTTTGGCGGCAGCAGTCCAAGGGAGACGGCCCTGTTCCATCTGTGCTGCAGCGTCCGCCATGCCGGATTCGCCGCCCATACGGCCCATCATTTGGTTCTTGAATTGATCGAGAATCTCTTCTGTAATCTCTGCGTAGCCAAGTTCTCGAGCCTTTTTTTCGGCCAGACGACGGACCATTCCACGCAAGAATAGCGGGGCCCGTTCAAGACGCGTGGACGCCTCTTCCGTCCAACGGACATCAATCCCAACCGCATCGTGGGAGTCTGGTACGTTCATGATGGGCACCCGTTAAGACTGGTTCAGAAGTTCCTTCAATTCCTTGCCGGCTTTGAAAAATGGGACCTTCTTGGCAGGGACCGCCACGGTAGCGCCAGTCTTGGGATTCCGTCCTTCTTTCATCCGACGAGCCCGCAGCCGAAAACTGCCAAACCCTCGAATCTCTGTCTTATCACCATTCTTCAACGAATCACGCACACAGTCAAAAATCGTATTGACAACGATTTCCGCCTGTCGCTTCGTCAAGGTTGTGACCTCTTCGGATACGCGCTCGATAATTTGAGCCTTCGTCATATTGGACTCCCCTTTCGTGGCGATGAATCGACCTGCTCGTCGAACCGACCGCGCTAGAACGCCATGAGATACTTGAGACTGACCCCGGAGTACAAGTCCAACTTAGGAAAGAGACCAGATAACCTTGAATCGATCAACTCTCTGAACGAAAATCGTCGGCGGGGTTCAATGACTTTAGGCACACCCTCGATGCCGGCCACATCCGCTGCAAGTTGGATCGCAGCCTCGAGATCACCGAGTTCATCCACAAGTTTTGAATCTTTGGCCTGACGGCCCGTGAAGATTCGACCATCCGCTAAGGCCTGCACAACCGGCACGTCAAGTCCCCGCCCTTCCGCCACCGCTTCAATGAACTGATGATGGACATCATTCATGACGGATTGGAGCAACTCGTGTTCTTCATCACTCATCTTCCGGAGCGGCGATCCCACATCCTTGAAGCGGCCACTTTTAATCACGATACCTTCGACCCCGATCTTCTTGAGCAACCCTTCAACGTTGGCCATCTCCATGATAACCCCAATACTCCCTGTCAATGTTCCTGAATTGGCCATGATTCGATCAGTCGCAACCGCAATATAGTATCCTCCTGACGCGGCCACGGAACCCATTGATGCAATCACCGCCTTATTGTTCTTGTTACGAACCCGCTGGACCGCATCATGGATTTCTTGCGACGGCACAACCCCGCCGCCCGGGCTGTCGATTCGCAAGACGATCGCTTTAATGGAGGGATTCTCGCCAAACCGCTTCAACTCGCCGATCGTGGATTGTGCATCCAGAATGACGCCTTCGATGCGAATCAAACCTACCCGGTCCTCCATTGAGATGTCGAGGTCGGGGAAAAACAGGTTCATCAGAAAGAGCACGCCCATCCCGATGCCGAGCGCCCAGAGGACTTTCCGCACGATCCCTCGCTTGGCCGGTCTTTCTCTTGTTTCGTCACTCATGGTTTTGTTCGCTCACAGCGCCGGAGCGCAAACCCCCTTCGGCTGGCACTGTGACCTAGTGTATCGGATCTACTACTTATCGTCCTCGTCTTGGCCTCGTTTCCGACTCTGCTTTGCCGCGCGACCCAAACTTTGGTCCAACGCGCCTTGTGCGGCATGATATTCGTCGACTTTCCGACGATCGGAATCCATTTCATGATCGCGCAGGCTGAGGGCGATCTTCCGTTCTTCACGGTCGACCTTGATGATCTTGGCCGTCACTTCATCCATCAGCTTGAATTTCTCTTCGAGCTTGGCCTGTGGGTCGAGACCAGCCTCGCTGATGTGAATCAATCCTTCGACTCCCCCGTCCAATTCAACGAAGACGCCGAAGTCGGCAACCTTGCTGACTTTTCCAACCGCCACATCCCCAACCCCATACCGGTTGGGAATCTCATTATCCCATGGATCACCCTTGAGCTGCTTATACCCGAGCGACAGACGCTCTTTTTCCTTGTCGATCCGCAAGACGACGGCCTCAACCTTCTGCCCTTTCTTAAAGAGTTCAGAGGGATGCTTGATATGTTTTGTCCAAGACATGTCGGAAATATGGATCAATCCGTCGATACCTTCTTCAAGTCCGACGAACGCGCCAAAGTCAGTGAGACTCTTCACCTTCCCTTCGATGCGCGTACCGATAGCATACTTCCCTTCCACCGTATCCCAGGGATTCGGCGCCGTCTGCTTCATGCCGAGCGAAATCTTCCTGCTGGCGGGATCCACGTTCAGCACCGCCGCTTCAACCTGATCCCCGATGGACACGACTCGTGACGGATGGCGCACCTCATGCGTCCATGACATCACGGAAACATGTACCAGTCCTTCGACACCAGGCTCGAGCTCGATGAACGCTCCATAGTCGGTCAGGCTCACGACACGACCCCTGACGCGGGTACCAATCGCGTATTTACTCGCCACACCGGTCCAAGGATCGGCGCTCTTCTGTTTCAAGCCCAGTGAGATGCGCCCGGTCTCTCGATCGTACTTGAGGACACTCACTTCCACCTTGTCACCGATGTTGAACATTTCCGACGGATGGCCGACACGGCCCCAGGACATATCCGTAATGTGGAGAAGCCCGTCGATGCCTCCGAGGTCGATGAACGCCCCGTAATCTGTGATGTTCTTCACCACACCTTGAATCAATTGCCCTTCCTTCAACGTCGAGAGGGTCGTCTTCCGTTTCGAATCTCTCGTCTCTTCCAACAACACACGCCGAGACACCACGACGTTGCCGCGCCGATGATTGATCTTGATAATCTTGAGCGGGAACGTGCGCCCCACCAATCCATCAAGATCACGCACGGGATGAAGGTCGATCTGCGATCCCGGTAGAAACGCCTTCACGCCGATATCCACCATCATGCCGCCTTTGATCCTCGCCACGATTTTGCCGTCGATGCTTTTGCCGTCATTGAAGAGCTTTTCCAGCTCTTCCCAAATTTTCATCTTGTCGGCTTTTTCTTTGGAGAGAACCAGATTGCCGTCGGCGTCTTCACACTCTTCGATATAGACTTGAAACCGATCGCCAACCTTGATGTTCTGAAGTTCCTCAGTGGAGAACTGATCGTTCGGGATCATACCTTCGGACTTGTAACCGATGTCGACGATCACCTTGTCTTTGGTCACGGCAACGACGCGGCCTTCCGTAATGGTACCCTCTTCGAGGTTTTTGAATGTCTCCTCGTAGAGAGCTGCTAGAGCCGCTCGGTCTAATTGCTGATCACTCGATGGAGAAACCGTACTCATGATGTGAATCCTACTCTTCCGACAGGAGTCGGGTGCTGATGGTTATACACCGGCATTCACTCAGCGTTGCGAGCGCCGGCACGAGACTGCTGGGTCGGAGACTCTACTGCACCTAAAGAGGCAATGCGATCCATCACGGTGCGACTGACCTCTTGATAAAACTGCTTGGACTCTCCCTGCTCCCCGCTGCGGGGAAACGAGAGGGAATCCCCATAGAGAACGGTCACGGGACGGAAGCGCGGCCACATGGTCCCAGATGGCAGCACGTCAAACGTGCCCTTCAGATAAGCCGGAACCACAGGACAACCGGTTTGGGCCACAATTACACCAATGCCCGGCTTAGGCGATTGTAACCGGCCATCCAGGCTTCGAGTGCCCTCTGGAAAGATCACGACGACCTTTCCTTCTTTGATCAGCGTAACCGCCTTACCAAATGCATCACGATCCACCCGACCAGTCCGCAGGGGGATCCATCCCAACCATTGGCAGATGGCCCTTAGGCCTGGAACTGGAAAAAGATCGCTACGCCCCAAATACCAGGCCCGCCGCCGTATCCCACAACCCAGGAGGGGAATATCCAGGTAGCTAGCATGGTTCGCCGCGATGATGAAGCCTCCGGTCTTGGGAACCATCCCAACAACTCGATAGTGAAAACAGAGCCAGCCGATGGTCCGAGAAAGGATCCACAGGATCCCGTAAACAACCGAACTCACAATCGGGCCGCAATCATAACCATCATCTGGTCCACCACCTCCGTGATGGACAACGTCGAGGTGTCAATAAACCGGGCATCCTCAGCGGGGACCAGCGGGGCGATTGAACGGGAACGATCTCGGGTATCGCGTCCCGCTAGGTCGGCTGACGTCTCTTCAAATGCCCTGGAATGTCCCGCCGCAACAAGGTCTCTATGTCGGCGTTGGGCCCTGACTGTCGGATCTGCTTCGAGAAAAAACTTCACGTCTGCCGCAGGGAACACATTCGTTCCCATATCCCGCCCCTCAGCCACCACCGCTCCGCCTTGTCCGATTTGTCGCTGGATGGGCAGCAACCAGGCCCGAACCGCTGGAATGGCCGAGACCACCGATGCTGCGGCCGATACCTCAGGCGTTCGGAGGTCGCCGGTCACATCCTTGCCATTGACCAATACCGTTGCGGTTCCGTGATGGAACTGCATGTGGAGCGAGAGGGTGGGTAACAGCGCGGCGACCGCTTCGGCATCCGCCGAATCCCTGCCAGACTCAATAACAGCCCAGGCCATCGCACGGTAGAGGGCTCCCGTATCGAGATACAGATAGCCCAATCGAGAAGCCAACAACCTGGCCACAGTACTCTTGCCGACACCAGCTGGACCATCGATCGCAATAATCAGCCGGCTTGCTTGCTTGTCCTCCACAACTGATACCACGGCATGGCTCCGTATTATAGACGTCACTGGCGATCAGTCAATAATTCCAGTAGTGTGTGCTGAAACGCTGGAAATGATGTCTCGATGCACGTCGTCTCGTCGATCACGGTTGATACCGAAGCGGTCAGGCCTGCGATGGCCAATGCCATCGCCACTCGATGGTCTCCATGACTGTGGCCGCGTGCAGCTTGTAATCGACCGTTACTTTCTATTGTCCCAAGTCCTCGTACAATCATCCCGTCGGGATTTTCTGTGATCTGCGCCCCCATCGCGCGCAACTCTGCCGACACCGTCGCAATCCGATCACTCTCTTTGACCCGCAATTCTTCAGCCCCGGAGATGATCGTCTCACCCTCTGCGATTGCCGCCGCCACACATAGAACAGGAAATTCATCGATCGTCTGTGGAATCAAGTCCGACCCGATCATCACTCCATGCAGCCGTGCAGACTTCACCCGGATGTCCGCAACTGGCTCTCCTGCCTCCTCCCGATGATTGAACAATTGAATATCCGCGCCCATTCTCGTCATCACGTCCAATAAACCTGTCCTGGTAGGGTTGATCCCTACCTGGCGAATCGTCACATCCGAGCCGGGAACAATCGTCGCGCCCACGATGAAAAACGCAGCGGCAGAGAAGTCACCCGGCACGACCAAGCGGGGTGCGGCATTCCACCCAACCGACGGTCGCCCGTCGATCAGCAAGGTCGCGCCTTCTCGTCGAAAGCCAATACCCAGAAACTGGAACAACCGTTCGGTATGGTCCCGGGAAAGGCGCGGCTCTGTGATGCGGGTCGTCCCTTCGGCAAACAAGGCTGCAAGCAACAAGGCTGACTTGACTTGCGCACTCGCTACCGGCGAGGAATATGTGATCGCACGGAGACGACTACCCATTACGGCTAAGGGTGCAAGTTCACCGCCCTTACGCCCAGCGATGGTCGCCCCCATTTCCCGTAGCGGCTTCACGATCCGCCCCATTGGACGGCGACGAATCGATTCGTCGCCGGTCAGTATCGTAAAAAAGTCCTGTGCTGCCAGCAGGCCGGTCAGAAGACGAATGGCGGTCCCGGAATTGCCGCAATCAATCGGGCCGCTCGGCTCGGTCAGACCCCAGAGTCCCTTGCCATACACACGGAGCTCCTCGACTGATTCTTCGATGCGTATCCCTAGAGCCTGGAATGCGCGCATCGTATTGAGACAATCCTCACCTCGACCATAGCGTGCAACCGTGCTCACCCCGTTCGCTAAGGCTGTCAGGATGATGGCACGATGGGTGATCGACTTATCGCCTGGGACGGAAATCGTCCCCTGTAACGGCCGGCCTGGGGTGATAGACAAAGACGCCATATAGGTGTTATGCCGAGGCCGCGAGTCGCCTAGAGAGTTTCTCACGTTCCTGCCTGGCTCGCTCGAGTTCCTTTTCAATGCCTGCGGCATCGCCCATTCGAATGAGCTGTTTTAATTGGTTCAGCGAGCGTTCATACGCTTCAATGAACGTGACCACATTGTCGCGGTTCCAGAGAAAAATATCCCGCCACATTTCTGAGGAACTCGCGGCAATCCTGGTCGTATCTCGCAGCCCACCACCCGAGTGGCTTGCCAGATCGAGGGAGGGAATCTGTTGATCACGAATCTCAATCAGGGTATTAATCAAGGCAAACGCCGCGACATGAGGTAAATGACTCACCGCCCCAAGAATCTTGTCATGTAAATGAGCATCCATCGTAAGCACCACCGAACCGGTTTCCTGCCACATCGATCGAACCTGCTCAAGCGCCTCCGGATCCGTCGTGCTTGTCGGAGTGATGATGCAGCGCGCACCCATGAAGAGCTGATCCGATCCGGCCGCTACGCCCGTGTTTTCCTTACCGGCAATCGGATGGGCCCCGACGAAATGGACACCGGCCGGAATGGCCCGTTCAACCTGTTCCACCAGCAAACCCTTCACACTTCCGACATCGGTCACAATCGCGCCTTTTTTCAAGCAGAACGCCCATTCCGTCAAATGCCGATCATAGGTATCAACCGGCGTGGCCAACACGACTAGGTCGGCATCCCTTACTCCGTCTTTGGGGTCGATAACATAGCAGTCGATTGCGCCAAGCTCGACCGCAGTTTTTAAGTTTTCGACGCGCCTCCCAACCCCGATAACCTTTGTCGCCAACCCCTTTCGGCGCAGGATCATGCCGAGCGATCCGCCGATCAGCCCGACTCCGATAATCGTGACCTGTGGAAAATGCAGCGCCATATTTCACGCTGGACCGAGGCCAACCCTCAATCCTGAATCCTTCACGCACAGTTCATGTGATTACAATTCCCGACCGACCGCCACGGCAATCTTTCGCATATCCTGCATCAACGTCTTGAACTGACTCGGTTTAATGGATTCTTCACCGTCGCACAGTGCACATTCGGGGTTAGAATGGACCTCGATCAGAATGCCATCGGCCCCCGCGGCCACTGCAGCCTTCGACATCGGCGCCACCAGATTCCACTTGCCGGTGGCATGGCTGGGATCGACGATGACGGGTAAATGCGAAAGTTCTTTCAAAGTCGGAACTGCAGCGAGATCGAGCGTATTGCGATATTGTGTCTCGAAGGTCCTGATCCCCCGCTCGCACAACATGACGTTCTGATTTCCGCGAGACATGATGTATTCTGCCGACAGAAGGAATTCCTTGATCGTCGCCGAAAGCCCCCGCTTCAATAGGACCGGCTTGTCATACGCCCCAACCTCCTTGAGGAGTTCAAAGTTCTGCATGTTGCGGGCGCCGATCTGGATAATGTCGGCTTTTTCGAGAAATAATTCGATGTCGCGGGTATCCAGAATCTCGCTGACGACCGGCAATCCGGTTTGCTTCCTCGCCTCAACCAGATAGTCCAGTCCTTCACGCCCTAATCCCTGAAAGGAATAGGGCGAGGTGCGCGGCTTGTAGGCACCGCCGCGCAAAATACTCGCTCCGGCCGCCTTGACCTCGTGAGCGATACCTACCGTGATTTCGAGCCGCTCCACCGCGCAGGGTCCCGCCATGATGATCAGCTTGTTGCCGCCGATCTTCATGCCGCTCACATCGATCATCGTACCTTCACGCTTAAACTCCCGGCTGACAAGTTTCCAGGGAGCGAGAATCGGCAACACACTTTCAACACCTGGCATGGCCGTGAGCGGCTGGTTATGCAGAATCCGATCGTCGCCGACGACTCCGATGATCGTTCGTTCCTGACCGGTCGATAGTTGCGATTTCAACCCCAGCTCGCGAAGCCGATCGATTATGTGATCGACTTCCCGTTCACTTGCCTCTGGTTTCAGTACAATAATCATGTTGTCCTCACCATGCACTCAATGCGAACGAATCACCCGCTTGAGCACATCTAAGAATTCCCTGTTTTCTTCTTCCAGGCCGACGGTCACTCGAACCATAGGCCCCTCGATGTGGCGAACGATGACACCCTCCCTCAGCATGGCCTCAAACAACCTGCGGCCGTCTCGCCCGACATCGACATAGATAAAATTCGCTTCGCTCGGAATCGGCGCAAGCCCAAGGGTGGACAATCCCTTAACCATCTGTTCCATCCCCATCGCATTCACTGCCCGACTCCGCGCCACATGTTCGTCGTCATCGAGGGCAGCGAGCGCGGCACGCTGTGCCAGGCTGTTGGCGTTGAAGGGAGGGCGGACTCGGTTCAAGAAATTGGTGATCTCCGCTGTCGCCACACCGTACCCGATTCGCAATCCAGCGAGGCCATAGATTTTCGAAAACGTCCGCAGGACAATCACGTTCCGCCCCTGCTTCACATAGGCCATGGAGTCGGGAAACTGTTGGCTCCTGACATACTCAAAATAGGCTTCGTCGAACACAACGACGACGTGCGCCGGAACGCGAGAAAGAAGAAGTTCGACCTCATCGACCGACACCATCGTTCCAGTTGGATTATTGGGGTTACAGAGGAACAGGAGCCGTGTCCTGTCGGTGATAGCATCCGCCATTGCCTGAAGATCGTGCCGCCACTGCTTCAATGGGATGATAACAGGCTTTCCGTGGGCTGCTGTGACCTCCATTTTGTATATGACGAAGGTCCAATCGGCCATGACCGCTTCATCGCCCGGAGCCAAGAACGTACGGGCGAGCATACCCAGGATTTCATCCGATCCATTCCCGAGAATCACCTGGTCCGGAATTACCTTCCAACGATCCGCCAGGGCTTGGCGTAGGCGAAATCCGCCGCCGTCGGGATAGCGATGTAGGGTTGCGCTTCCTTCGTTCAATGCAGTAAGCGCCTTCGGAGAAGAGCCCAACGGATTCTCGTTGGACGCCAGCTTAATGACGCGTTCGAGACCCATTTCCCGTTGAAGTTCCTCAATCGGCTTCCCGGGAACATAGGGACTCAGTGAGGCGATATCTGGATGGACCTTCAGTGACATGGCATCAACTGTGGGCCGGATAGGACCCGAGGACTTTCATGAACAGGCAGCGTCCAGTGATTTCGTCGACTGCTTTCTTGACCCGCTCCTCTTGAATATGCCCTTCGATGTCGACGAAGAAAATGTACTCCCAGGCTTTTCGTCTGGAAGGGCGCGATTCAATCTTGGTCAGGCTGAGGCCGTGCGAGGCAAAAGGCCGGAGGAGATCGTACAGGGCACCAACTTTGTCTTTCACTGAAAGCATCAATGAGGTCTTATCTTTTCCTGTACGCTCGGGGGGCTTTTGCGACAGGATGAGAAAACGAGTCATGTTATTCATATTATCTTCGATGCGGGCCTTGATGATCTTCAAGCCGTACAGTTGAGCCGCCAACTCCGATGCAATCGCGGCGACAAAAGGATTTTCCACGCACAGTTCCGCGGCACGTGCGGTGCTTGCCACCTCCGACAACGGCACATTGGGTAAGTTCGTTTCCAACCAATTTCGGCATTGGGCAATGGCATGGGGATGAGAATGGATTTTTTTGATCTCTTCCATCACGCCAGACTTCGACATCAAATGATGGGACACCTCCTGGAGAATTTCGCCATAGATCAGGAGATCGGAATCAATGAACATATCGAGGGTGTGGGTCACCACGCCTTCGGTTGTATTCTCGATTGGGACTACGCCGAAATTGGCTCGCCCCCGCTCAACTTCACTGAATACTTCTTTGATGCTATTGACCGGAGAATACTGGGCCGACGACCCAAATTTCTGCATGCATGCCATATGAGTAAACGTCGCTCTGGGGCCGAGATAGGCCACCTTTTGAGGGCCTTCGAGTGAGAGGGACGCGGACATGATTTCTCGATAAACCGGCCGAATCGCATCCGATGGAAATGGCCCGGAGTTCTGTCGGATGAGACGCTCGATTATCGCCGCCTCCCGCGCCGGCGTATGGAGATTGGCATCCGCATCCCGCTGTTTTTTGATCTTGCCGATCTCGACCACGCTTTTGGATCGCTCGTTCAGCAAGCGCAAAATCTCGTCATCGATGCGATCAATCTCTTTCCGGTACTCGGAAAAGTCTCCGGACACGGCGACTCCCTCTTTCTAACCCATGGAGTTTGTTACATCTCCGTCGGCTGGAATGGCACAGGTCAAGTGGGAAATGATACAGGAACCATTCCTCTCAATGCAAGGAGACCCGTGACGTTTCAGGAGCTTGCGTGACGATTCCCGTCTATTCTCAACTGCGATTACAAGGACGTAACGGAGGCCTGAATCATCATGGGAAGAGGGAGGAGGTCGGCCTTTTGAAATGATTAAAGGCCAGCTTTGTGGCTTGGCGACCACGGCCGGTTCGTTCGAGAAATCCGGCCTGAATCAAATAGGGCTCATGGACATCCTCGAGGGTGCCCTTATCTTCATGAACCGCGGCTGCCAGAGATTCCACCCCGACCGGTCCTCCAGCAAATTTGTCGATGATGGTCAGAAGAATCTGACGATCCATTTCATCAAACCCCGCTGTATCGACGCCAAGCCAGGCAAGTGCGTCCTCGGCTACAGTCTGGGTAATCTGTCCCGCCGCCTTGACCTGAGCATAGTCGCGCACCCGTTTAATCAGCCGATTCACGATGCGTGGGGTTCCTCGCGCACGTCCGGCAATTTCTCGCGCGCCCTCGGAATTGATCGGAATCCCAAGCACCCCCGCCGAGCGTGTCACGATGATCTCCAGCTCCGCTGGAGAATAGAACTCCAGCCGATGGACGAGGCCAAATCGGTCCCGGAGAGGGGAAGTCAAGGCCCCGGCCCTGGTCGTCGCTCCAACCAACGTAAACCGGGGAAGATCCAATTTCACCGTTCTGGCTGCAGGGCCCTGACCGATCACAAGATCGAGCTGATAATCCTCCATCGCTGGATAGAGCGCCTCCTCGACAGAGGCAGGAAGTCGGTGAATCTCGTCGAT
>DATEPD010000191.1:0-2991 GCA_035273365.1 Nitrospiraceae bacterium
GACTGATCTTCGTCGTGATCGCTCATAGGTGCCTCCTTTCTATATCTTACGATGGTCCAACAGGGATGAATGCCCCGTTGATCGCAGCCGTTTCATCGGACATGAGCCACACGAGCACCTGCGCAATAGACTCCGGTTTCACCCACGTTGATCGGTCACCTTGAGGCATACTCTCCCGGTTTGCCGGCGTGTCGATCGTTCCAGGGAGAATGCCGTTCACCGTCACCCCGGTCCCTCCCAACTCGAGCGCCAGGACTCGTATCAATGAGACGAGCGCCGCCTTCGCCACGAGATAGGCCACAGCTCCGGGAAACGGTTCCAGTGCCGCACGCGCTGCGATATGAACAAGGCGGCCGTTCCGCTTGGCTGCCATATGTGGGATCACTGCGCGAGACAACAAAAACGCCGCCGTCACGTTCAAGGAGAGCATCCTCTGCCACTCCGCTGCATCAGTTTCGACGGCCGATCCCGGCGCAAACGCTCCCACGAGATTGATCAGACCGTCGATTCGTCCGGCTTGTTTCACTGTGTCCGCCACCACTTGCGTCACCTCGGTCTCATTCGTCACATCGGCCGAAAATCCGCCGCGCCGGTGGATGACATCTCCAGAGAGCTTCCGATCCACAATAATAAGGGTCGCTCCCGCTTCGGAGAGCATCGGCGTGACGACAGAACCAAGTCCCCCGCTCGCACCGGTGAGAAGAATGACTTTTCCATCCAGCCGCATCTTCCGCTGTCCTTCCCCTCCTCCGTCTATTCACAGAATGACCCACGAAAGCTAGACTTCGTCGGCTTACCGTTCTCTCCTTAGACTTCCAGGTCTTGATTGGTTTCCCAGATGAGCACCTCCGCTCCCGTGCCGGCGTCAGCCATCAGACGCCGCGCACCGGCTGCAGCAAGACGGACGGCATCGCCTCGACTGAGCGCATCAGCACCTTCGAGTTCGGCAGCTCCCTTGGCAATGAAAAGATGCACGTACGGAGCATCGGGAATCTGCACCGATTCCCCGGGCTTGAGTCGCCCACCCCACAGCACAGCACCTTGCTGCTTGATGGAGATTGCGGCCTCATGGCCGCTCCCTGAGGCAATGGGTATCAAGCCGCCTCGTTCCAGCGCTTGGTTAATATCCATTTGCTCATAGCTTGGATTGACGCGCTCCGTATCCGGGGGAACCCACATCTGAATAAAATGTACTTCCTTGTCTTGCCTCGGGTTCATCTCCGAGTGCCGGATCCCTGTACCGGCACTCATGCGCTGGGCCAACCCGGGATAGAGAATGCCGACATTGCCCTCTGAATCTTTATGCTCCAGTTCACCGTCGAGCACCCAGGTCACAATTTCCATATCGTGATGAGGATGCGTACGGAAACCCATTTCGGGCTTCACTACATCATCATTGCTCACCAGAAGCAGTCCATGATGAGTGTTCTGAGGATCATAGTGGTCTGCAAAGCTGAAGCTATGATAGGAATCGAGCCAACTGATCTGTGTGTGAAACCGCTGGTGACTCCGGCGAATATCGATGTGGGTTCGAGGGACCTGTTGTAGGTTCATGATGTGTTCCTCCCATGGTCACGCAGATCCAAAGCGAGGAAGATGATAATGGGCAAGGACTCCTTGCCCATCCTGCTGCCAACCTGGTTACTCTGTCTTCGCCCGCCGTGATAACGACACGATATAGGCCGCCGAACGATCGGCAATCATCGGATCGGCTGCTTCAATGCCTGGAACCAACGCGCCAGGCATAAAGAGCAACTGCTTCTCTGCGGCGTGACTGTCTGCCACGGGTTTGGTAATCAGAATGCTGCCCAATTCGACTTTTTTTCGGGAATCCGGCCAGGCGATCGAGGCATCGTCGATCTTGTCGTCCGGTCCTGCCACTTGCAGGAGTAATTTATACTTGATCGGGCCGCGACGAACCCGGTCACGAATCTCATCGGTCAGATAATCAGGCCCCTTCTTCGAAACCTGCTCGTTGGTGAGAAGCTTTTCTCCACCGACAGGTTGGAGCTGATAGCGCCCAAACGTGGCAACCCCCTTCGCATTCGTGAACTTAAACGCGTTTACGCCGTAGTAGGCCAACGTCCCAAAACTCACCGGGGCCGGCTTCGGAGCTTCTACGAACGCCTTCGTAGCGGGATGCGTGCTCAGGAACGTATCGAGCGCCGTTGGTTTGGGACTGTCGGGTTTGGTGGCAGCGATCGCCAGAAATAAGTCTCTCACCTCAGCACCAGTCGCGACAGGGAATCCATTGAATGAATGGGCCACAATGTCTGTGATCGACTTGTCGGGGAGGTGAAACTTTACCGCCATGCCGCGAGGACTCGCCCCCGCATCGGTGTCCGGAATCGTCGGCACTCCCGGGCCATCGGAGAACCGAATGGTCACGGGAATTGCGGTCTTCTTTTTTTGAAGATGTACGGCCTTGCTCACCTGCGCGGCCGAAGCGCTTGGCGTGAACGTTCCTTCCAAGACGATGCCCTTCGCATGCGCAGCGCGGGCTCCAGGATGAACACCGAACACCCCGTTCATGGCGTCCACCGTCTGTTCAGACAGAGATGTCTCGCTGGCCGGCGCCTCTTGAGCGACTGCGACAACGGGGAAGGCAAGGAAGAAAACGAGCGGTATTGCTGCAAGTGATTTTCGCATGCGTGGCTCCTGTTTGTTAAAGTTGCGCCAATTCATGATGGCAGAGAAGCCAGAGGCTACGACTCTGCAACCCCCTCTCGTGTATCAAGCGGAAAAACCACCGTCAATCGTCAAACTCGCGCCGGTGATAAACGGCCGCACCGTCCTGTGCCATTCGCAATCGCCGTCCCGATCCCGCGCTGTGACCATGGCAACCTTGCCCGTGAGTTTCTTTGTCGATGTACTGGTCGTCATTCGCATGCTCCGTTGTTGGAGTGGCCCGCCGTTCGGCTATACGGCATCGGATATCGTCTTTAAATGACTGGTCAAGATATGAAGAAATTCTGAACTCTCGAATGGAGG
>DATEPD010000192.1:0-3869 GCA_035273365.1 Nitrospiraceae bacterium
GTTCTCGGTTCGTCAAAATCCTCAACGTACCTCCGAATGTACGCTTCCGGTTTCGACTCACCTGCGGCCTAGTTGGATGTCTTTTTGAGCATCCTGCAGGGAAATTTCTTGTGAGGCTCTTGAAGTTCTGATGTGCCGAAAGGAAATTTCTCCAGCCTGCTACGTGAAGTGATCTGGGAGTGCCACCTGAATCTGATTTCCTTCGATTCGGACGGCACAACAGGCAACGGTGATGTCCGGATTTTCAGGTCGCTTTCCGGTTTGCACATCGAATCGCCATCCGTGCCACGGGCATTCGATGATATGACCTTTCAAATAGCCTTCTCCAAGCGGTCCTCCGGCATGCGGACAGGTGTTATCGACAGCGTAGTAGCATCCGTCGACATTAAACAGTGCAATCCAGACTCCTTGGACTTCGACGGTTCGTCCGGTCCCTGGAGGGATGTCTTCTACCGTCGCGACGTTAATAAAATCGCGCATAGCGCAGATCTTTCTTCTTGGCCGAGCGGCCGACGGAACTGGTACATTCCGCAGACTGGCTATGGCTTGATTTCGACCGAGGCTTATGGCATAGAGAAGGTACCCGTTCAATACTACACCCGGGCCCTCTCGCGCAAGGAGCCTCGGTTGGGAATGAGGTTGTTGCATGGAAATGACCCTTCTGCTCAACGCGACGTACGAACCTCTGCGCGTGGTCAATTGGCAAAAGGCGATCGCGCTTCTCTGGCAAGGCAAAGTTGAAGTCCTCGAGGTCTACGACCGAGAGGTTCATGCGGTGTCAATCTCCATCAAGCTCCCCTCTGTCATGCGGCTCCTCAAGCTGGTCCGCCTCAAGGACGTTCACCGTGCGGTCAAGTTTTCGCGTATCAATATCTTTACGCGAGATGGCTATTCCTGCCAATACTGTCGTCACAAGTTCCGGACCGAAGAGCTGACGTTCGATCATGTTATCCCCATCGCCAAGGGTGGGCGAAAGACCTGGGAAAATATCGTGACGGCGTGCTGGCGTTGTAACAACAAGAAAAGCGGCCGTACGCCCGATGAGGCCGGCATGCGACTCTTGAAGAAACCGGTGAAGCCGCGCTGGAATCCGATTGTGACCATCACCATTGGGATTCGGAACACGCCGGACAGTTGGCGTGACTATTTCTATTGGAATATGGAGTTGGATGCCGACCCCTCCGACACGTAATGTTCAATTTTCAATATTGAATATTCAATTCTCGGTCTGATCCTCGCAGTTGTCTTTCCGACATTCTCTCTCATTCATTAAACATTCATCATTGAACATTCACCATTGGCGCGCCTGGCGGCCTTCATAGTCGCCTGGTTCTACCCGCGGCCTGCTTATCCATCTCGAACCAACCGAACCACCAAACCCCGCTGGGTGTTGAAGTCCACCTGCAGAAGAAGGCCGTTGTTTGGTTTGTCTCGTTTGTTTGGTTGAACAAGACCGAGTAGATGAACTAAACAAACCAGATAGACCAGAGAAAGCAGATTAACCCGAATATGAGACGGTGCGGTTTACGCTGCAAAAGATGGTGTTGTATGATACGTCCGGCTATCGAATAGGGAGGAACCACTATGGCTGCAAATTCTGGCTTTCCCTTGTCTCTCGATGTGAAAGGGTACCCGGTGCTTGTGCTCGGGGGAGACGAAGAGGCCGCGGAAAAGACCCAGCGATTGCTGGAGGCCGGGGCAAAAGTGATTGTTGTGGCGCCGACGCTCCACGCGATACTGAAAGATTTGGCCGCATCGGCAAAAGTCCTGCACCGTGGGCGCCATTTTCGCGATGGTGATTTGGAGAGCGCGATTCTGGTCCTGAACATGGTTCGTGGGGACCGCGATTTTTCCCGGGCGCTGTATGCGAAGGCGCGCGAGAAGAAGGTCTTACTGTGGTCGGTTGACCAGCCGGAAGCGTCGACAGTCACGATGCCGGCGGTGGTGGCTTCGGGCCATTTGCGTGTGGCGATCAGTACGAGCGGGGTTGCTCCGGCCTTGTCGGGGTTCATGAAGGAAGATATGGAGAAGATCTTTGGTGAGGAATTTGCCGCCTTTGTAGAGTGGCTTGGACAGTTACGGGAGCACACCAAGGAGACTGAGCCGGATTTCGAAAAACGGCGGGCGTTGTTGCGTGAGGCATTGGACGGGTTTCGCTTGTTGGGCAAGGTCCAGTATCCGAAGGTCTGGCTGGATGAGCGAGCGAAGTTGACCGTGGTACCAGGTGTAAAGGGTCAAGCGTAAGCCGTGAAGTCTCCAAGCGGATGGCCAATGATGACAATTTAGTAAAGGAGCATGACCACAATATGGTCTTATTGGAATTCAGTATGTCGCCGTTAGGCAAGGGCGAGAGTGTCGGCAAGTATGTGGCGCGTTCGCTCGATATTATCGATAAAAGCGGAGTGGACTACCGTTTGAATCCGATGGGAACAGTGCTTGAAGGGGAATGGGATGAAGTATTGGCCGTCGTCAAACAGTGTTATGAACGGATGAAAAAAGATTGCGGCCGCATATCCTGCACGATCAAAGTCGACTATCGGAAAGGCCACACAGGTCGACTACAGAGCAAGGTTACGAGCGTCGAGAAGAAACTCAAGCGATCGATTAAACACTAAGACCAGAGGTGCCGTCACCCTATTCATTGAAGCACGATCTTCTTTTATCTCGATTGGAACGAGCAGTCATGGATTCTGCTGAGGTTTTACGGTAGGGGCTCATCTCTCAGGCAGTTCGCGTGTGTTTCCCGAGTCTTCCCCCAACATTCTTGCCAAGCCTTCTCATAGGACGTGCCAGCGTCATCTCCTACAGTTACAAGTCAGAGTCGACTGACAACCCCGTACAATATAGGAAGCAGAATACACATACTTTATTATGTTTATATAAATGATATATTCGTATTTACAAATACTCGGGTACCTATATATATTAGCAGCCCTAGAGACGGACCTGTGTCTTTCATCGAGGTCTTTTGTCGAGGATACGCAGCAGAGCCGGAGAAATCGATGGTGGTGACGGCGAAACACATATGGCTGGAAATTTGATGGGGCTCGGGTAACGTACTCTTCTCCGTATCGCGAGAGCCAGAGCGCATTGCCATCCGCAGGGTTATGACCCGCCACAGTACCTGATGAACAGCAGAATGACGGATGAGGTCGAACTCAAGACGCAATCTAGTCATGAGCTCCTGCCGAAGGATCGCACGATTCTTGAGCGAGAGGTCATGCAGTTCCGACCGTTCGGATTAGACGAGCGAGGACACACAATCAGAGATCTGAGCGGGATGAGTATTAGGGCGATCGTCGTCTACCTGGAACAGTCACAGGCTCGTGCGGGGGAAGCATCAGCCGGAATTCAGGCGGTAGAGGAACTGTGCCGGCTGTTAAATCAGCGAATTAAAGATCCTGTCTATCACGTGACCCCGAAGCTGCTGAAGAATGCATGGAATAGCTATTCGTATGAGTTCACGGCCTATTTGTATGAGTTCTGCGAGCGCATGTCCGGCAATCCTCGATTTGTGTTTCAAGGTGGGATGGAGAAGGCCTCTTCGATCATGCAGGTGCTTGCCAGGCCCTTTTCGCTGGCACAGATCTACGGGATGTTTCCCTACTTCGGCAACAAATTCGCGTCCGGTTCGGTCACGTTTCGAGTGGTCGACGTGACGCCGACCTCCGCGACCTTGGCGATGAAGTTTTCCGACCGCACGCTTCGTCAGTTTGGCCCGTATCGAAGACGCTGCGCGCAGCTGATGTGTCAGGCTGCTCAAGGCATTATGGCGGCGGTACCTATTCGCGTCCATGGCCTGCCCCCGGCCACTCTGACGGAACTTTCCTGCATCGCAAATGACGATGAGTGGTGTCAATGGGCCATCC
>DATEPD010000193.1:0-2487 GCA_035273365.1 Nitrospiraceae bacterium
AGAACGCGCATTAGTAAGACTGTGGATTTTTTCTCATCAGGTGCGAAAGCTTACGCACAATACTTTCGGAAACTCAGGATCAGCACCAAATACCTCAACACCCATTCAGTGGCATGTTCTTTGCGGCTGCGGTCGTTAGGATTGGCAACGGAGGTCTACCGCCATGAGAACGGATGAACGCGATATTCTCGAACTCCTCAAAGATGAATTGGACTTCATTGACAAGGGAGGATACGGACGATCAGTTCGTACACCGTGGCGAAGCAAATCTACCTTTCAGGATTCTCTGTCTTGTATTAACTATGGTTTCGCATATCGCGCTCACCCGTGCAACGAATGCCATCTGCTTGATTTTGTCAGTCCGGAAAACCGGACCCAGGAGGTGCCCTGCCACTTCATTCCTTTAAATAGCGAAGGGGACACCATCGACGATTTAGAACTGCGGGATGATCAGGCAAAGCTCGAGCGAGAAGTAAGCGGATGGCTTCGTGCGAAGATCAAGGCGATCGAGGAGGTGGAGTGAACCCTCCGTTCAGACAGTTTTAATTGGCACAAGCTCTCACCCCTCGCGTTGTCATAGGGATTCGTCCGCCGACGACTGATGCTCAGGATCATTTGCTGTGCTTGCTGCGCCCGCACATACTCGTCTGAGGTGCAATGCACACCTCGATCGGAATGATGGACCAGGCTTGGTACCGGTTGACCTTGAGCGGTTGCTCGCTCCAAACGACACTAGAGCTTTCGCAGGTAAGCCAGCAACGCCGCGCGTTCATCCGCGTTGACGAAGCCGCGATCAACGACTAGACCGTTCGAGGAAAGAATCGGCGGCAAGTTGGGCGCTGGACTGTTACGAGCCACGCGCCGGAAGAAAGCGTTGTAGTGGTCCAGGACGTCCTCGAGTGTCGCCGCAGAGTTGTTGTGGAAGTAGGGAGCAGTCCTGCTGATTCCGCGCAATTGCGTGACGTCCATTACGCCGAGGTCTGCGGGCTGACCGGTGAGAAGCAGTCGTCCCGGATCCGATGTGGTGACGAATTGGAAGGTGCCATTCGCAAGAGTTATGCGGTAAGTACGTGCGTTGCGCGCTAGTCGTGTCGGACATGGCGCGTAGCCATCTGTCGTCGGACGCGGACAAGCGGTCGCAATGTTGTGATAGCGCACGATTGGACGCACGAAGCCCGTCTCGGCAGTCGACCCACTCGGATGTAGCGTACCGCCATGACATTGCGCGCAAGCTCGGTTGAAGACTACCTTGCCCTGCTGCTCGAGTTCGTCCAGTTCTGGATCAGGATCGGGAAAAGGTGTTGAGCCGGAGAGGATCGCATCTGTCAGCACTTCAACACCTGGCGAAGAGAACAGCGTCTGCTGGAAAGCCGCTAGATCATCGAGCATACGTTGCGGCGGTTCCACAGAAACCTGCGCGTGGGCGATCAGTGCTCCGCGTGCTTGTTCCTGAAGCGTTGCGAAACGCGCATCGTGCTGGTAGCCGCCCTGCCTGTTAGGGCCGTTGGGATCCTGGCCCATGATTGCCGAACGCGGAGCGCCCGGTGGCCAGACAGGCGCAACGCCGTCTGGTCCAGTAATGGCGACGTTATTTACAGGCATCACCGCCCGCCAAAGATCGACCGACGTCTCGTCGCTGGGCTGCCCGGTGGTCGGATCGATGAGTTTGACGTTCAGAGGCAAAGGCATCGTCACGCGCACGAGTCCGTTTTCCACCAGGTTCGAGAAATCGACTGCGTTTTCGCCGTTTATACGAAAGTCGTCGGCATCGACCGGCCGGAAGAGCGGATCATCTGCATGGCCGTCGTGCTCGCGTCGCGCCTGGAGTGCATCGTAGCGAGCCCTGGCGGACGCAGGAGAAAGTTGGAAGCCATCAGAAGGCATGTGGCAGTCAGCGCACGAGCGTCCGTTCCCCCCAAGTTGCTGCAAATTGCGACGATTGAATGCCGCACGACCTCGCGCCACGGCATCGCAGGGTGTCTCATCGCAGTTGAGTTTCGTCGCGCTGTCTTGTTCCTGGCCGAGGCTTGTATTTGGGATGGCCGCCGCAATCACTCCTAATAAGACAAAACCGAAGAAGGCGATCGTCGAGGTTTTCAGCTTATGCATTGTCTTGTTCCTTCCTGATATTCCGCTGGACTTTGAGTCCGGCTCTCCCTTAAGTAAGCGGAATCGAGCACGGAATGCGGCAATTGTAGGAAGAATTTTCTTCGCCAAGTGGTGAACCACTGGCAGGTATAGTAAATTCAATTGTCCCGACAGCAGTTTTTCCTCCGCGAAGGTTCATGACGACAGACTCACCTAAAGAAGTTTCCCTACTGCTCTTAGCCTGGAGCCACGGCGACCAAGAAGCGCTGGACAAGTTGGTCCCGCTGGTCTATGAAGAGCTGCACCGGCTGGCCCATCGCTACATTAGTCGCGAACGTGCCGGCACCATGATGCAAACCACAGCCCTGGCGCATGAGGCTTACTTGCGCCTGGTTGATG
>DATEPD010000194.1:0-5442 GCA_035273365.1 Nitrospiraceae bacterium
GGCTGGCCTGACAACGTTGAGCCCAAAGGGTCGTCCGTCGCACCGCATCGCGCACAACTTCTCTTTCAGCCGGTAACGCCACACAATGATCGAATGCCATCATGATATCGGCTCCCAATGCTTCTTCAATCTCAATGGCAGTCTCCGGCGTGATGAAATGCGTGGATCCATCGAGATGCGACTGAAAACTTACTCCCTCGTCCGTCACCTTGCACAGTTTGGCAAGGCTGAAAATCTGGAACCCGCCACTGTCTGTTAAGATGGCACCCGGCCACCCGGTGAACCGATGCAATCCACCCATCTCAGCTATGATCTTGTATCCAGGCCGAAGATATAGGTGGTAGGCATTGTTCAGCATGAGACGAAAGCCGAGTTGCTCTAGGTCGGCTGGATCAATCCCCTTCACCGGCCCCAAGGTCCCAACCGGCATGAACGTTGGTGTGTCTATCACACCATGGGCTGTGCTGAGTCTCCCCAACCGTGCACTCGTCTCACCAGCAGCCTGCTGCACTGAATAGTCCACAGTACCTCTTGCCCGTTACATCTGCTCCGGAGCAGAAATCCCAAGCACGCTGAGCCCATTCTTTAACACCTGCTGGACTCCTCGCATTAGGGCCAATCTCGCCGCAGTCCGTTCAGGAGCCAGCCCCTCTTTCTGCAGCCCCTCACCTGGGACTAATCCCTCCGGCATGACCGCCAATAGATCTCGATCCGCAGCGGGAGGAAGAATCCGGTGCTTGTTATAAAACGTGTGGAGCAGTCCGGCCAATTGCTGAAGGTAATAGGTCATCCGGTGGGGCTCGTGAGCCGTTGCGCTACCCTGCAGGACCGAAGGATAGGTAGAGAGCTTGCGGATCAATCCCAATTCATCCGGGTCCGTCAACACCGTCAAATCTGTCTCGCTTGGCAGGGGACACGCAATGCCTCGAGATGCCGCGACGCGCCAGAGGCTGGCGATCCTGGCATGGGCATACTGCACATAATATACAGGATTGTCGGATGACCGCTGCTTAGCCAGTTCCAAGTCAAAATCCAGATGCGAGTTGGAATCGCGCATCAAAAAAAAGAACTTGGCCGCATCGGCCCCGACCTCATCGATAACCTCTCGCATCGTGATGAACTCGCCAGCTCGCTTCGACATTTCCACTTTTTTCCCGCCGCGCAACAGATTCACCATCTGGACCAGCACGACTTGGAGACGATCTTTCGGATACCCATAGGCCTGCACGACCGCTTGCATGCGAGGGATGTAGCCATGATGATCAGCGCCCCACACGTCGATGAGGAGATCGAATCCGCGCCGCAGCTTATCCTGGTGGTAGGCGATATCGGAAGCCAGGTAGGTGTATTCGCTGTCCTGCTTCCGTACGACACGGTCCTTCTCATCACCGAATGCCGAGGATCGGAACCACCAGGCACCTTCTTGCTCGAAGAGGACATTCTTCGATTTCAATTCATCCAACACGCGTTCGACGGCCCCTGAACTCATGAGAGAGGCCTCACTGAACCACGACTCAAACTCGATCCCGAAAGATTTCAGATCCTCACGAATCAGGCTCAGCAGCTCCTGATAGGCAAACGTTCGACAGCGTTCTTCAATCTCTTCCGGCGAAAGTCCGGTCAGCTCGAACCCGAGCTGCTGCTTCACACGCTCGGCGACCGCTGTGATGTAGGCCCCGTGATAGCCCTCTGAGGGAAATTCTACCGACCGGTTGGACAGCTCCTCATACCGTGCATAGACGGAAGTCCCCAATAATTTCATCTGTCGGCCGGCATCGTTGATATAGTATTCACTCACGACGTCATACCCGACCGCCTTGAGCATGTTCGCGACAGCCTGCCCAACCGCGGCACCACGCCCATGTCCCACATGCAACGGACCGGTCGGGTTCGCACTGACATACTCAACCAAGACACGACGTCGGTGCCCCATCTCGGCTTGTCCATAAGCTGATCCATGCATCTCGATTTCTCTCAGCACTTCTTGCCAGACGGTGGGCTTAACCGTCAGGTTAAGAAAACCAGGCCTGGCAATCTCAACACGGTCAAAGAGCTGCTCCTGTTGGGCGAGATTGTCGATGATAATTTGGGCAATGTCGTGAGGCGTACGTTGCTCGGATGCCGCGAGAGACATGGCAACCGTGGAGGCTAGGTCTCCCCATTCAGGCCGCTTGGGAGCATCCAGACTCAGCTGAGGCCAGGATTCTGTCTTTAGTTGGCCTTTTTTTTTGGCCCCATTGAGCGCTTCGAGGAGCGCGCTGGTGACCTTTTCCTGAACGACCCCACTGGACAAGAAAAAAACTCCTAAGTCCTTAGCAATGAAAGGAAAAACGAACTGGACACTTTAGCATACGGGATAGTCAGTGACAAGGCGCTGGATAGACTTCTCTATCGGGCTGGTGTCTGCTTGAGGCATACAAGGCAGAGCGACACAAGATGACCCTCTGGGATATCGAGACAAGGTTTGTTCTCACACCGTCTGACTTCGTCCCATGAGTGGCAGAGACAAGGTGCGCCTTCCACCACGGCAACATGAGTTCCCCGGGGGGCCCAGCGATTGGGATCAGTCGGGCCAAACAGGGCGACCGTACGTAGGCCAATCAGCCCTGCCAGATGTGTGACCCCTGAGTCATGCCCGACAAAGAGCTGCGTCTGTGCCAGCACCCCGGCGACGGTGAGAATATCAAGATCCCTCAATACGGTCGGTGGGTTCACACATAACTGGAGAAGACGCTCGACCGGCGCTCGGTCTGCCGGCCCTTCTAGAACCACCGGAGTCACTCCGAAATCTTGAAGCGCGACCACTAAAGATGCAATCGTTGCCGGGTGCACACTCTTATGGGCACTCCCGCTCCCAGGATGGATGACAACAAGCCGCTGTCCGATCACGAGACCTTTCGCTTCAAGACAAGCTTGTCCCAGATAGAGGAGAGGTTCTGTCACCCTCAGCAGGGCATCTCCTCCATCGACAGACGATGCTTCTTCATGGATCGCTTCAAGAAACCGGTCACGTTGATGTGTCGCCTGAATCGTAGTCGAGAACGGAGACCTCACGATAACCTCTCGGGCACCAAACACCTTAAGGATCTCGCTCAAATTGCCATCCACATCCTGCATCCAGGCAATGGCAAGATCGCAGTTCCCCAACCAACCCCGTAGCTGGCCGGTGACCGAATCTGCGCCGGCGAACAATTCCGCGCATGCTTGCCCCTGCACAGGGGTCCACGCGTCAATGATCCGGCACGCAAGCAGCAATTTCGCGGGCTGATTCTCTGCGCAAAGCACCAGCCAATGGTTGGGGAAGCGATTCCGCAACCGAACCATGGCAGGGACCGCCAAGAGCACATCGCCAAGGCCCCCGGGATGGATCATGACGATCGTCCTTCTTAGGATAAGCATATTAGGGTTGTTCTGGGGGATGGGCTTGAACCAGCAGGGAGCAGGCTGCTTCAAGGTCTTCCGGTGTATTCACATTGTAAAAGGACCGCCAGGTGGGATCGATGGTGAGTAGGTCTGCTTCGGTAACATATTGCACCCGGAGGGACGCGTGGGACACCAGCTCTCTGATCTTGAGCTGTCGTGCCACAATCATCTGCTCCATGGCCGGGAGGCAACCTTTACTATACAACGCATGCATCGGATGTAACCGGGCGGCGAGTCTTGCCATCACAATATCTGCGGTATTTATTCGATTCGTGAATTGCGTGATGACCGCCTGATTGAGAAACGGCATGTCGCAGGCTGTCACAAATATGTAAGGGGTTGTTGCCTGCGTGAGGCCTGTATAGATCCCGCCGAGACTGCCGCAATCTGGCACCAGGTCTCGCACAACTCTGGCGTCGATTTCGAGCGGAGGGCTATCCTGCGCAATAACGACCAGTACTTCCTGAAAGATTCTCCGAAGCACACCCAATCCTCGTTCAAGGAGGGTCTGTTCCCCCACGACGAGATACCGTTTGTCTTGGCCCATTCTCAGACTTTTTCCCCCGGCTAGAATCACACCGGTCAGCTCGGTTTCCATGATCTCCTCAATACAGTCGGTCAAAAAGAAAGAGGGGGTGGGTCACCCCACCCCCTCTTGAAACTTCAGACTCTCTTTGTTCAGGGAACGTTAGAGGGTCTTTCCCTTCCTTTTGTTCGATCGCCTGACCAGCACCCAACCTTCCAGAAGGACCACACCAGCCGCAATTGCGACCGGATAGATATAGGCCTCTCGCGGTGTCGGAGGCTCTAGGAAGGTGTAGTAGAAGGCCGAAACAGCCATCTTCCGTCCTGCGTCGCCATTGTGGCCGTCCCAGGCAAAGAACACGGTTGGAATATATTGCCCCACTTCAAAGAAGGTATCTTCATCGTAATCCTGATCCGTCTTATTCCCCAATGGGCGCTGAATCATGACTGTCCATCGGCCATTCTTCCACTCCGAATGCAGGACCTTGATGTTTTCTTCATAGTTGAACCGCTCTTCGAAGTCCTTATCCCATCCGGTACCCTTGAAGGCGTGGAGTGAACCATCCGCTTCCCATTTCAAAATGTCGACGGGGAACTGTTCATTGCTCCCCCATAAATACCGAGGCTTTATCGGTGAGGGAAGCTCTTTCCATTTCACGGCAGTTTGGACGGCGATTGCGTCATTGTAAACCGTGTAGTTATTCTGATGCATCGCAATAGAACCCTCTTCCCCGGTCTTTGGATCCTGTTCTTTGACGTCGACATTGACTGAGGTCGGAGCCCAAGGCAACTTTCCTTCGGCAACACTCTTCGTCCGGTCGTCCCACTGAAACATGAATACGACGTACTGGTCATTGTAAAGCGCCTTCACCCAGATATCGTCTATTCGGTTCACGAAGTTTCTTGGTTTGTGGGTGATCTGACCACCCATCGCAACATATCGCCTAGTCCGCTTCGTCCACAGTTCATTTTCTGGATCTATCGGAATTTCCCCTTCGACCACCCCTGCGGGCAACACAAAGTTAATCTTCGGCTTATCTGCCAATGGATCGATCTGCAGGGGCGTCCCATCTGCTTCTCGCTCACATAGCGAGTTGACAAAGTTGGCGATGTGCCAACGCTCTTCGACCGTGGTGTTGTCAGCGAACGATGGCATTGGAGTACCGTTGACTCCAGTCGAAAACGTCCGGAATATGTTGGTGACGTTATAGGGATCTTGTCGGCTGCCTCTAAAGTTCCAGCACTTGTGCCAATTGGCCGGCTGGATTGAAAAACCCCAGTCATCTTTCAGATTGAATGCGTTGCCATCACCACGGCCTTCCATGCCGTGACACTCGACACACTTCTTCTCGACTATAAGCTCAGCGCCCTTTTTCAAACTCTCCTCCGACTGGGCAACAGGCTTCAGCTCGCCCAATTGCAACACGGTCTGGCTCTCAGACTGTTTGTCAGTAAACTTTCGATCCTTCACAAGCTGCGTGGTGACGAATGACA
>DATEPD010000195.1:0-4783 GCA_035273365.1 Nitrospiraceae bacterium
GATGCGCGGCATTTCATGGATGTCGAGTCCGACCCCATGGCCGGTTCCGTGAAAGTAGCCCTGCATGCGCCCGTTCACCAGTCCTGTCTGGTACCCGGATTTTTCGAACCTGGCGCAGATGCCTTGATGAATTCTTTTCCCATCAGCTCCGTCTTTGACTTTCGTGATGGCCTCTTCCTGTGCATCGAGGACTGTCTGATACAGCCGCTTCAACTCGGGGCTTGGAGTTCCGCGTACCACGGTTCTGGACATGTCGGCGAAATACCGGTTGGTGGCTGAACGAGGAAACACATCGAAGATAATGCTGCGGTGTGCTGGTAACGGCCCACTGCCTTCGTTGTGCGGGTCGCAGGCCTGCTCCCCACCCGCGACAATTGTATGTTGGGCGACACAGTCGCACTCCATCAATTTCACATTGATCAGTTTCTTCACCCGCTCCGACGTCAGCGGCGTCCCTTCGAACCAGAGTTGATCGTTGTTGACCGAGGCCTCACGCAGCATGTCGTGGGCGGCCGCGACCGCCTGTTCGGTCGCTCGCTGGGCGACTTCGATAAAGCGGATTTCCTCGGCAGTCTTCACCACACGCTGTTCGTAGAACGGGTCTCGCTTCGGAAATAGTTGGTATCCCAAGGATTGAAATTTGACGGCATGGCCGAACGGAAAGTTCACAGGAACCAGAATCTGCGTGATGCCGGATTCCCGCAACAAGATATGGACGACCTCGACCGTACCCGGCTCAGCGATGCCCTGCGTCTTGGCCCGCCCCTCGACCTCCGAGTACGAGAGCACCCGATCAACCGATGACTGGCTCTTCGCCCGATCCATTTCGAGATCGCTCATCACAAGAATCCGCTCTCCTTTAATCTCCAAATAGATAAAGGGGTCCGGTGCAATAAACTTCGTCGCGTAATATAAATTGGCGTCGGTTTCGCTGGCAGCGATAAAGACGGTGGCACGTTGAGATTGCGGATTGGATGAGGCCATGATGAGCGGTTCTTGGAATCTAACACGGAGGGGGAGGTCGGTCAAGGTACGGACGGAGCTGGTTCAGGCGCAGGCATCGAATCCCTACTTGCACCTTTGTCCTCTTCGGGCGTCATCAGATCAATCGGCAACATGACCGTGTTCTTCAAGATGTCGAAGGCCAGTTGCGCCAGACCCGTCACGCCAGTGGCGAACGACTTCATCGGCAGGTAGGTCACCTCCGGATCCTCGATTGCCCCTTTAACAGAGAACAGCGCAGTGGCAATGCCTTTACGATCACCGGCAAAGAGCCGCCCGAAGAGTGGAATCGTTTTCAGGAATTGCGAATATGATCCGAACGGGCTGACAGCCCAGACCATGTCGACTTGATCCGTTGGCAAATCCAAATTGCCTGCGGCGGTAATCTTGACGATCGGACTATCGATGATCAGATTCTCGGTCTCGAAGAGCCCATTCCTCGCAAGAAACGTCGCCGTGATCTTGTTATAGGGCAATCCCTCCTTTTCCAGATCCACCTTCCCCTGCAGCACCGCCGGCAAATTCAATATGCTGATGATTTTCCAGATCGCCCGCTCTTGTGATTTCAGTATGCGTCCATTTTCGAGCAGGACATCCACCTTGCCGTTCAGCGTGGGATACAGTCCATGCGGATTCTTCCCATTTCCGCGCATCGTCCCTGTCATCCGAGCTTCTCCCGTAATGAATTCACCTTTGGGGCCAAATAATTTCAGCACATCCTCAACGGGCAAACCCGTCGCCCGAAGCGAAATTTCAGCGTCGGCCGGCTCTTTGCGAGGCAATTGCACCACGATACGACCGGCGATTTCTCCATTGGTCGATTGACCGGATACACGATCCAGGTCGAGCACGCCGTCTTGAATCATGATGCGGGCGGAGAGGCTGCCAAATTTAAGATGTTTGTAATGGCCACGCGAAATTGACGCAGTGGCCTGCACCTTGCTGGTGGCGGCAAGGGTTTCCAGAAATTCCCGAATAGGTGAGCGTTCGCCTTTCGGGATAAGGAGATCGAGATCCATTTGATTGGACTCGATCTTGGCGGTAATCGTGGGTTTCACCATCCAGTTGCGGATCGTCCCCTCCAGCACGGCATCACTGTCGAGCAGTCGAAACGACAGCCGTTTGATATCTACGCCGTTTTTCACGAGATGGACACGCAAATACAAATCCTGGATGGGTCCTTCACCCCCTTTTGTATTCATCAGACCGTTGGTCAATGCGAACCATCCTGTGGTCCTCCAGGTTTTCCAATCCAGCTCCTTCCCTTTCATGTCGAGCGACAATTCAATATTCCCCGCCTCAAACCCTCCCTTTGCAATCCATTCCGGCACGCGGGACATTGAGAGCGTGCCGATCGAAAGCGCCGCGTCGATGGAAAACCGTTCACCCAATTGAATCTTGCCTTTGATCGGCAGCCGGATCGGCGGCACGATCAACTCGAGCCGCTCGAGCAAGACCCCTCCGGAGCCCTGTGGAATTGCCCCCTCGAATTCCACCGTCGCCTGGGCACCGATCGGTTTTTCAACCAGATTGTGAAGCGTCACTTTTGATTCGGTCAGGACGACCTCACCCCGTATGTGCGGTGACAGGGTCGGCCCGGTCAACACGACGGCACCATTGATCAAGCCATCGATCACGCCAGCTGAGATGGCCTTTGAGGGTAGCAACTTGACCATATGGTCTGCATCGCCTCTAACCCGAATCAGGAAATCCTGAAAGGTACTGCCACTGCCCCCCGTGATGCCTCCGCTGACCTGCAATGCCACATCGCCGAACTGTCCCGTCACCTGATCAAATTGAGTCCCGCCTTCCGACAACACGAACCGTCCTTGCAACGCCCTCAATCGCTCGGGCAACGCCGGATTGGTCAAACTGACATGCTGAACGGTGATCTCTCCCCCGGCAAAGGTGACCCCGCCCGGCCGATTGAGCGGACCGACCATACGAAACGTGGGCACAGCATTGCCTTCGATCTCACGCGAAGCGGCCAACAGACGGGAGAGTTGCTCCGACTTGACGGTCTTCGCGAGAAACTGCAAGAGATCTGCGGCGGCCATCTCCCCAGTAATGTCCATCTCAAGCCAGGGCCCTGCCTCCAAAAATGAGACGAGCGCCTTGCTTTCATTCATATGGATCGTGCCATAGAGCCCGCTCAGTTTCGACACCCTGAGACGGCCGGCTTCGACCGACACCACCGCGGTCAAATCCTTGGAGGGGGTACGACTCTCGCCGATCAAGGCTTGACCCTGCGTCACACGAAATTCCCCCGTCAACGACAACTGCGGGCCTGCCGCTACCGATCCCGTGATGGTGGCCGTGACAATCTCCACTCTTCCATCGATCTCCCGATCCTTGATCACCACCGCCAGCTGCGGATACATCCACTCGGCTGGGAGTGTCGTGAGCAACTGGCTCAATTGGATGGGGGGTGCCGTAAGGGTCAATGCAAACGTGGGCTGAGGCGTCAGCAGCCCGGCGAGGCTTGCTTGACCTGCGAACTTCAACTGATCGAAGTTCGCGGACAGGTCGGACAACACCACATCATAACCCGCAACACCAGGCACAGCCCGAATGTGACTGCGCATAGTGACGGCGCCCTGCAGCTGTGAAGGAACCGGGCGAGGCCCAAAGAAGTCTGCCACCTCTCGAAGACTCAGATTGGCCGCTTCGAGTGTGCCGTCGAATTGGATTGTGCTCTGTGAAGCAGAGGGATCGTCGAGCACCAACGTCTTCCGCTGGGCGGTGCTGATCGTCCCGGCCAGAGAAATGGCAGACAGGCCTTTATCGCCAGCATGACCGGCAGAAATCCGTAAGTCCGCTTGTCCCCGCTCCGCTTTGATGAGCAGCGACATCTCCACCGACTCCAGCGCCATCGATCGTGCCTCGTCTGGACGTCCCTCGTCGATTATAAGCAGCTTTCCATTCACCAGCGTCGCTTCCCGAATATGGAAGATCCGGCTGAGGGTCTGCACCGTATCCTGATCGGCTGCCCCCCCCTGGACAACTTGATCAAGGAGATTCCAGTGCCCGTTGCGATTGCGCCGAAGTGTTAATGTCGGTTCTTCGATGAGCAGCCGCTTCCCCACTACCTGTTTGCGCAACAGCGGGAGGAACCGTAGAACCAGATCGAGCTTCTTGGCCGATAACAAGACGTCATCGGAGTTCCGATCATGAATCGCTACCTGCGTCAGTTCCAATCGGATGCGGGGAAACAGGACCAGCTTGATGCGATGGACGTCAATCTTGCGTCCGATACTCTCTTCCAGCTGTTGGAGAAAAAAATCTTTGAGATAATCGTCGCCGGTCAGGTAGGGCGAGAACATGAGAAACGCGCCGCCGCCGATCAACAGAATGGTAATCAGGGCGACAACAACACGAGTTCGGACCACTCCTACTCCCTGGATCGATCAGGCCCGGTGGGTAAACCGCATCATTTCTGCGAGTGCGTCATCTTAGCGAATCAACTGCATGAAATCTACTAAGTCTGTGTCTTGGCAGGGAATTCTCCACATCTTGCCTGCAAAGTTCTGCAGGGTGAGGAACCCTGAAGGAAGAGAACGATACGTTCCCTCCACTGACCTCTTCATGTGTGGTGTCACCGGTTATTGTGATTCATCTGGTGTATCCGGTCAGACCGAGTCAACCCAATACACTTGAGCCCACCGGCCTGCTCTCATGCCTCAAGTCGGTCCAGAACACGCTATGGAAATGAAAATCCTTGGGGACGCTGTCTCGGCGGCCTAGGGCAGGCGGGTGCGGAGTGCGGCTGTTTCAGCGACCT
>DATEPD010000196.1:0-3305 GCA_035273365.1 Nitrospiraceae bacterium
AGTATTACTGCTTCACCCCTTGTTCGCTTCGGCATCTCGACCTGGACCTATGAATGCTGGCGAGCCCAGGTTCTACATCGGCAGTACGCCAAGAGCGCGTTTGCCGGTGAATGTTTGGGAGAGTATATCAGGGTGAGCCGCTGTTCAAGACCAAGGGAAACTATGCGACGTCTTACCGTCCACCCACCGCGACGGTGCAGGCCTTAGCCGAGCTGGTTCGAGTGTAGCAACCGGGAATAGGCCATCCCGGCGATTGGCCTCACTCTCTACGTCTTAGCCACTCCCAGGGGAGTTTTAGTGGGTGGGTCATAGGCTATGTTGACCTTTGGGTCAATCTGCACTGCTCGCAGCGCGGTCTGCCGCCAGTTCCCGGCGCTCGATTGTAAACTTCAATCGTCTTGCCCTCTGGGCATGTATCAGTGTCATGGTAGACTTCTCGATCATTGACTCGCTTTGAATGCCAGGGCAGGAAGTGAGCCATGATACATCCTCCTTCTGTGGACTGTGGCCAACCCAAAACATCTAATTTTCTAAACTGCAACAAGCTTGCGAGAGCTTTACCGGCTCTTGATGATCTCTGCTGTATGGGAACCGACAATACCGGGGCGAGCCAACTGCTCGCCTGAGGATTTCTCGGCGGTATAGAGGACAAGAGCCCAACCTAGCGGGACGAATACCACGAATCCCATGAAGGCAAGCACAGAGCCTGCTCCGACAAGCGCGCGTAGAGTAGCCATGATGACACCTCCTTGCCATTCAGCCTGTGAACCGTCCGCTCTATAAGAAGATTATCGGCGGGTGGCGGGTGGTGAAAGACCAGAAGGAACTACCTCGGAGGGGGCATAGTCTTGGGGAGCGTGGAGCCCTGGCGTACAGGTCGTCGTCCGATCCTACGTACTTCCTCGCTGGCTCTCGCGTCACTCTCTACGAGCATGTCATTCTGATATACTTCGTCTAGCTATCTTATTTGAGGATACCATGGCGAAAATTCTCGTTATTGATGATGAGCCGGGCATCCGTGACCTCCTCGACACGCTCCTTAGTCGGAAGGGTTATGACGTGATCCTTGCTGAAGGTGGTCAGAAGGGCCTGGAGATATTTCGCCGAGCACGCCCCGATGTCGTGGTCCTTGACCTGAAAATGCCGGGGATAGATGGCCTCACGGTGTTGCAACAGGTCCGCAGTCTCAATCCCAACCAACCGGTGATCATTTTGACGGGTGCCGCTACTCCTGAGTCAGAACAGCAGGTCCGGGCGCTGGGGGTGAAGGAGTATGTGGAAAAACAGTTTTCGCTGAATCTCCTGGGGGACGCGCTGAAGCGCGAGCTTATGCATACCACTCCTTTCGACATATTGGCACGGTGACGCCTCGCTCCATTATCATCCATTGACTCGGCGCAACTCGGTCACCTTGAGGGTTCACGTAGCCCTAGCTTACGCAGCTGCGAGGGATATGTTATCCTAACGCCTCACTGGAGCACACCCCTCATGCAGCAACACTTCCTAGCAAGGCTCGCATTCCCTGAGTTTGATGCCTCTCAGGGCGGGAATGAAATCCCCACTATCATCATGGGATTTTTCGCGTCAATTTTTGCGCTTACGATGGTGGGTGGGATTCTCTACCTCTATGTGTCTGGTGCATGCCAAGTCCCCCATATGAGACCGTTCCGCTTTGCCGTGTATCTTCTCTTGCTCATTTGCGCGATGACTCTGGGCATCGGGCTTATCCAACAAAATCGCCCCTAGTCTTCCCCACAAATATCTGGTTCTGAGCACGATTGAACATCTTGCTCCTACCCACTTCTGTAGTTAGCTTCAGGCCCATCAGGCTAAACCATTGAGTTTGTGCCCATCCCGGACAGCGAACGATGGAAACATGTGATGACAGAATCTGAACCTACTGCCCTACGACTGGAACGGGAACAGCAGCCCTATGTGTATCCACCCCACCTCGGAAGTTGAAATTGCGGAGTCCGTGACACACGATCTGGAGTGGCGCGTGAAGACAAAGAAGCAGGGTGGTTCGTGAGTCTCTGCGCATGGTGCGGCGAGTGTTCGATTTCAACAGAAGTGGTGTCGGAGGAAGAAACGCTCCACGTTCAAAGCTGTATGAACTGTGGGCACGTCTTCGGCGACCCGGTGCTCGGCCATCACTTGCGAATTGCCAATTTTGATGAAATGAGTGCGGGAAGCGCGAAAGGGTGCCATAGAATTATGTCTTCTCTTTCACCAATGCATGCGCCAGCATCAGTTTACCTTCTTGCCAGTTCCGTGCATCCATCTCCAGCACACGTACTGCGGCCTTTTGTAGCACCATCAGATCCTGTTCGAGCTGCTCGGCTTTGGTTCGCCACGCGGCGCCGTCGTCTCCCTTCATACCCTTCAGGCGGTCTACTTCGGCTTTGAGTTGGGCAATAGCCGCATCGCGTTCCGCTAATGTCGTCTCGCGTCCTGCGACGGTCGGTTCGCATGGAGCCATCTCCGCAGGGGGCTCGACAAGACGGATCGGCGTGGGGTCCGCCTGACGAGATGCGACAGTAGTAGCAGGGTTGCGTTCCTGGAGCCACCAGAGTGCGAGGATATTCAAACCGATGATGATGACACACAACCAGATGATGAGAACTATCGGTCGGTACAGCGGGTGCATATCCAGTCTCCTTTTAGTTCGTCCACTCAGTCATTGGATTATCTTCATTATCCATCGTCTTTCCCCTTCCCATTCGGCACAATCCCTTCTTCTACAGTTCCCATCAAGGACTTGATCATATAGGCCTTGACGAGAGGTCTTCGAGGGCGGCGCCGAGCTTCGCCTTTACGATCGCAGCCCGTGGGACTTCACGAAAATTCCAGACACCCGTTTCTTCCGTTTTCCCGTCTTTCCGTATGGACTTCACTCTAGCAAACGTCAAAAGAGCATTCAATGCACCTCAGGTGTCGATCGGTTCCACACACTTTCCAGCATCGAATAACATGATAGGGGCCTCCATGGGTGTGAGATGATGCAGCCGCTGGAGGTCACAGAGACTCCTTCGAGCGCCTACATGGTGCCTGCTTGGAGCGTGTGATGAATAGGGGGAGACTCGGGAAACTGGTGCTATTGGTGCGCCCGGAGGGACTTGAACCCCCAACCCCCAGATCCGTAGTCTGGTGCTCTATCCATTGAGCTACGGGCGCATGAAGAAACAGTATGGGGATGCTGTCTATTAGGGTGTCAAGGTAGGGTCCTAGATAGACAGAACTGATAACAGGCACGCGCCCCTTATACAGGCGATGCGATCGTGGGGTCAAGTTGACTAGAGGTTAAG
>DATEPD010000197.1:0-8139 GCA_035273365.1 Nitrospiraceae bacterium
CGTACTTAATGATCTCAATCGGCTGGAAGACTGGGTCCAGCGATCCTCTTGAGGACTCGGCTTCGACGCGCTGTATGAATGAGGCAGGGCCGGTCAGCGGTGCGTAGTTGAGGGTCACCTCGACATCGAACGTCTTGGTATCTTTCGGAGTAGGGAAGGCAAAGGTCTCGACGCGTGTTTCTTCCGGCTTCAGAACCGTATCTTCAAGGACTTTGACCGCCTCAAAATCGAAGGTCGTTTTCTGGCCCTTGGCATCCTGATAGACTCGGCCATAAATGCGCTTGTCGCTAAAGACGGTCTTCAGATTCTTTCCCTTAATGTCCAGATCCAACAACACGGAGGCCCAGGCCGGATGGGTGGCCGGTAGACTATGCGGAACGAGGCTCTGCACCTTTACCGTGATTGTCGTTTTCTCACCCTCGATTTTTGTTTGGACATCCAGCTTGGCCGCTTCCTGGCGGAGCTTACCGATACGACCGGGGAACGTATGATTCGCAACCTTCCGCTTCTTCTCTCCGTTCGCGGACTCGCCGATTTGCTCCGGCATATGACAGGTCTGACATTCTTTGCCGGACTTGACCGCCTTGCTCTGGTCCCAATTGCCTAGCAGATCGTTGGTCTTGCCTAAGTTGGCAGCCGAAGGGACCGACTGATGACAATTCATACAGAGATCGGATTTTTGAAACAGCCCCAACTCCATCGACTGGTGGGCGAGGTTCGGAACGAAATCCTTGTAGGGACCATAGAGCGTCTTGCTCACGAGTTCGTACTTGGGTTCTGGCGGTTGTTTCGCCCGATCGACCTGCTTGATCAAGTGGCACTGCGCACAGGCCACCCCATCCAGGGACGGGTCACCAGACTTGGCCTGTTCGATAAAAACCTGGACATGATCGGGGAATTCGCGCACGTGCGGCGCGTGACAGCGAAAGCAGAGTGCTTTGTCCTTTCCTGCCGGGGAAGCCAAGAAGGTATCAAGAGAGGCGCGGAATGCCGGTGAATGGATCGAGTGTGCGAGCGGGGAGGTTTCCCACTCTTCAAACACACGCTCATGACAACGTTTACATTTACTGGAACTTGGAAAGGTCTTTTCGATGATGGTCTGAGACTGGTCAGCTTCTTGCGCGAATGTGCCGCTTCCCAACCACGGCGAGACAAACAACGCTACCACCACTATCACCACCCCAATTCCGATCTGCGTAGGGATCGAATTTTGCATTATGATCTGCCCTTCTGGCTCGATTACTTAAATGATACCCCTGTCAAATTCGCCGCAGGAAGCGCAAACATGCGACAGGGACTTTTTCAGCATCCTGCTAAAGTGATTTGGCCCGATAGGTCAGGAGACGAGGCTGCGCATACTCTTCAAAAATCTTTATCGCGCTCTCCCGCTCTTTGTCGGTTGCCAAGGTCGCGAGATATTTCTCCTTGAGTGCCTGGTCTGGCGTTGGAATTAACGCATAGTTCAAGACCACTTCAATCGATGCGGCAGTCGAGCCGGACGGAATCGCAAGGGAGAAGGGGACCTTTCGTGTATGGCCTCCCTTGATGAAAGGATCAGGGATCGGACCCCGGAGAATCTTATCGTAGGGCAAGCCAAACTGCTTGGTCTCTTCCCTCAGTACCTTGCCCTGTGCATCCTTGGCGGTCAGGATCAGATAGAACTGCTTGAGCACCGGATCGCCGTCAGGAAAGCTGTGCGGGAGGCTGCCGATTTTCACCAGCGCCGTTCCCTCCACCAAAGAGGCGGACTTGGTCGTCTCAAGATCCACCCGTGGCATCCATTCGGCCTGTAGGTTTCGGTTCTTGAGGATGGTACCCGACACCACCACGCCACGGAACCAATGGCGACCGATTGCGCGCGTCATGGCTCCGCGCCTCGACGTGGAACTGCCAGTCGAGGACTCCATGTGGCAATCTTGGCAAATCGTACCCTGCAAAATCTCACCGGCCAGATCTTTCTGCGTCACATCCTTGACCTTGTCGAAATGGCACGAGGCGCAATAGTTTGCCCCACGAAACAGCGCGGATTGCGTTGCAGGATGGACGAGATTTTCCTCCGGATCCGCATAGGGGCCGTACATCATCTTACCCGCCTCGATCTTGAACGAGGGAGGAGAGTTCGGTGTCTGCTCGACCTGCTTGATCAGATGGCAGGAGGCGCACCCAATGCCTTCCACTTGTGGTTTCCCTGACAGCACCTGGGCCACAATCTTGCCGGCATGTTGAGGGAACACGGTGGTCGACGGCACATGGCAGGCGAGACAGCGGCCGCGCTCGTCGGCTGTCGGATTGGTTTGGAGCCAGATGCCCAATACCGTACGGAAGACCGGTGACTCCAGCGACGTCCCATGCAGCAACGCGGCATCGACCCGGCCGAAGGTTTTGAGGTCCGGCGTCTGCTCGCGTGCGCCTTTCCATTCCTCATAGTGCCGATCGTGGCATTGTTTACAGTCTTCCGATCGAATGAAGACCTTTTCAATTTCCGCCACCCAGTCGCCAGAAGCCTCTAGCCTCTGCGCAATGGCGCGGCCATCAGATAGGCCCATGGCACCCACAACGAACGCGAGGAACAGGCCAATAATAATTCGTGGCATAGGTAGCCTGCGTCGTGACATCGTCAATCCCGTTTGCATCCGACGAAATGGAAATTCACTCCCCACCCGACCGGATCGCCGGGATCAGCAGGCTCGTAGGTCCCGACGGTGAAGTTACAGGCTTTCATCCCGCGCTTGATCGCTCGCCCAAAATCAATCATGTTGCTGATCTCGGTCTTGTCGATTTCCTTGATGATGGACCGGACCTTGATGCCGGCGTAGTCGGCACGCGAGCTTCCGATCACTTCGAACACCGCAACGCCCTGCGCCCGTTCAAGTTTCAATTGTTTTTTGATATCCTCATCGACGTCTCCGACGATTACGCCGAATTCTTCCCCTAGCTGGACGGCTTCATCCACAGTCATCGGTTCTTGATTCGCCGCACTCGCCTGCGTTAGCGCGAAACCCGCCAGGACTCCCATACACAGGCTGACACACAAGACAAAGGCCCTTCCACTCCGAAGGGCCTTTGTCTCCGCATTGACTAAACTGGTTCGAGTATCCTCCAACGTCCGTGCCTCTCAACTGCCTAAATCCTACCATCTAAACCATGAACCTTCGCAGGATGCATGAACAATTATATTGACATGCCAGCAGAAGAGTCTCGCAGGATGCTCAAAAAGACCGTCCAGCAAGGCCGCAGGCGAATCGAAACCGGAGGCGTACCCTCAGGGGTACGTTGAGGATTTCGATGAGTCGAGAACGAAGCTGGCGGACTTTTTCAGCATCATGATTAAAGTTTTGCAACTGGGTCGATGACCAGCTGAAACCATGGTGCGACAGCTTTCTGCCCATTCCGCTCCTTGTTCTCGCCATTCCACACGGCAAACGATATTGTTTGCACCCGGCCTGGAATCAGCTTGGCTTCGTTCTCTTGCTCTTCACTCACCAAGGGTCGGTGCATGACGACACGCCACACCCCATCTTTCCACGCCGCTTTCCCCTGGACACGGCCCTGTTTCTCTTTGGTCGTCAGAGTGCTAAAGCCCCCGCCGATGAGGTCTTCGACGGATGAGACTCGGCGCGGAATGACTTCAAACGTCCGCACGCCATCGCGGGATTTTTCGGAAGTCTTGGCGGCCCGGCGATCGATATCGCTCTGCCAATCGGCCTTCCAATGCCAGATATTGATGTAGTGATCGAGTTGGCCCATGCAGAAGAACGCGGGGGCATCACCGAGGGGCAGGCCAATCGCGACACCATCGCGAAAGGTCCCCGGTGTCAGGCGATCGTTTTTCGTGTTGTCTTGCCATTCGAGCAGAAACGCGATCTCCGTGCCGTTGTGAAGCGCCCGAACCGTTAAGGCTCGGGCGGTAGGTTCAGGCCAAACTGGCCTAGTAATCACCTGACCGCTCAATGGAAGGGTCATCGGGGAAACCTTAGCCCAGGAGAGATCCTCTGGACCAACCGGCAGGTCCCCCTCGACGAGGCGGGCGCGAATTATCATCCCCTCGGAACTGACCAGGGGCACGCCGAAGCCTACTAAGACACCGGCCATAATCAAAATGAAGAGGAACAGGAACAGCAACGGGCGGCAAGCAGTCTTTGTCTTCGTACGCACTATGCTAGGCCCTCGAGTGACCGACGCGAGCAGATCTTCGTTGATTCAGACTATCCAGGCCCGGGCGAGACCATTCCGACTGCCCTAGTATTTCTACCAGAGTTTTACACGGCGAATTTTATTTTCGCCCCGTTCGCAGATGTAGAGATACCCCTGGGAGTCCAGTGAGAGTCCGACTGGAGAGTTGATGACGGCCTCCACTCCGAGGAGGCCGTCTCCATGTTTCACGATACCTGCCGATTCTTTCGCCACAAAGCGCGCAGCACCGCAGCCACCCATATTCTTGTCTTCATAGCCGCTGTCCCCGTTGCCTGCCACCGTCGTGATCAATCCGGTCTCCACGTCCACCTTGCGTACCCGGTGGTTCATCGTGTCGGAGATGTAGAGATTGTCCTGCCGATCGACCACCACAGCTTCAGGCGCATGAAGCATGGCTTTGACCGCCGGTTTGTCGTCACCGTCGTAGCCATACCGGCACACACCGGCCACGGTCGAGATAATTCCGCTACGGTGATCGATGCTGCGTACGCGGTTACTCCCCTTGTCGACGAAAATAATGTCGCCTCTCCCGTTTACTGTGAGCCCGACGATATCGTAAAGGCGGGCTTCGAGCGCAGGCTTCCCGTCGTCAAGATACATGGACATGTCCAGTCCGTCCGAACAGACCGGCATGAGCCAACCATGGTCATCGCTGAAATCGATGCCGATGGCATCGCCGGAGAGCACGACCAAATTCCGTGCAACGAGCGGCTGTTCACGTGCCTCGTCTTCGGCCATCCAGGTTCCGGCCACGGTCGTCACCATGCCGGTTCGGGGATCGTAGCGCCGGATTCGATGCGCCTGTGTGTCGGCGATGTACATCACATCGTTGGAGTCGAAGGCGATGGCAGCAGGCCAAGTCAGATTCACTTCGAGCGCAGGACCATCTCCATTGAAGCCATGTTGTCCGGTCCCGATGATCGTGGTGATGATGCCGGTCTCATGGTCAACCTTCCGGATACGGTTACTGCCGGAATCGCAGGTATAGAGATCGTTGCGGGAGTCAAAGGCGACGTCGAGCGGCAGATAGAGTCCGGCTTCTCCACAGGGTCCATCGTCGCCGCTATAGCAGGTCTCTCCGATGCCGGCGAAATTGTGGAGTGTACCTTCGCGGAGATTGACCCGCCGAATACGATCGGATCCGGACTCGGCAAAGTAGAGCCATGTCTCGGTCTTGTCCAGCGCAGCGTGGTGAGGCAGAGGAATCCCGGACTTGACCGCCCGTTTTCCATCGCCGGTACTCCGGGCCTTGCCGTTACCTGCAAAGGTTTCGATATACCCAGTCGCAAGCTGAAGTTCGGTTTCCATCTGCCCTGGCCCTATCCCGGATGGTTAGCCGCGTGACCCTGAATGGACCGGCGCAGCTGGCTGTTCCACTGGAGCCGGTGCTTGAACTAAGGGCGCAGAAGCCGGTTGCTGCGGAGCGGCTGCCGTCTGCTGCTGAGCCGCTTGGGCTTCGGCTTCGATCGCGTCCCCCTCATGCACGGACTTCTTGAAGCCCCTGATCGCCTTGCCGACTCCTTCTCCCAGTTGCGGCAATTTTCCCGCACCGAAGATGACCAGCACAATGAAGAGGATCAGGATCAATTCTGTAAAACCAAGACTTCCAAACATGGTGTGTCCCTCCGTACGAATGGGTCAATTAGGATGCGCTGTTCTCCTTAGGCCGTTTGGAAAATCGTTCTTTCAATCTCTTCCGTGTCTGTTCGGCCTGTTCAAACATCTTTGCCTTGTCGTAGACACTGATTAAGTTGTAATAGGCTAGCGGCTCCTCGGGATTCTGCTCGACGGCCTCTTCCATAACCTTGATGGCAAGATCCGTCTTCTTGTGATTCAGCGCCAACTCCATTAGCTTGAAACTGCCCTCTAGATGCTTCGGGTCCAACTCGAGCGTGCGCATATAGCATTGGATGGCCATGTCGATCGTATTGAAGTCCGTAACCTCGGGATTATCGAGTTCGACGTAGACCCCTGCGAGATTATACCAGGCCATCGGATCGTCCGGTGTAATTTCCACGAGGCGCTCGTAATACTCCTTGGCTTCCATGAATTTCTTCTTGTCGGCATAGACCCGCCCAAGATTGAAGAGGGCGAGCACATCGTGGGGGAATACATCGAGCGCATGCTTGAACTCAGTTTCCGCTTCGTCCGTCATGGCCTTCGTCGCGTAGATCGTGCCTAAATTCGAATAGTACATCGCAAGGGACCGATTCATTTCAGCACGGAGCCCTTCCGCCATCTCAATCGACTTCTTGACCTCAACGAGCGCGTCATCCATCCGGCCTTTGCTGAAATACAGTTCGCCCAATCGGCAGCGCGCCTGGAAGTCGTCGGGCTCGGTCGCCAACAGCTTTTCAATCTCGGTGATTTCTTCGTCGGGGCTCAGCGGCTGATCGCCTGGATCGACGACGGTCTGGCTTTGGTCTGGAGCAGAAGGGCTCGGTTCATTCATATAATTAATTTCCTGTCGTAAAAATATCCCTTAGACATGTCCGCCAACCAATGAGTCAGGCCTGCCGACCATGGGAGGATTTGTCGCCGGTTCCGAATCCGTCGCATCTCGCCGCTGCCGGTCCATGGTCAGTAGCATCGCACCGAGCACCACCATGAGCGTCAGATTCGAATACAGGAGCGCATACCCCGCAATAAACATCAATCCAAGTCCATACCCGGCAAGTCGTCCCATGTTGAGTAACTTAATGACCGTGTATGACCAGCACAACAGACCCGTCATGTAGATTGCAAATGGCATAAAAAATGTGTAACCCATGCCGAACTGAAAAATCCACCCGATGCCGTCTGCGGCCTTACGAATGCTATCGGCCATCCCCGGGTCATACCGCTTAAGCAGATAATCCAAGAACAACAATAGTGTAAACGTAGCCACAGAGGTCGCCCAAAACCAGATGGCGCGTCGCCGTTGCCGATGATTCCTTGTCCGAAATGAGACGCCCCGTCCATAGGCCCACATGACCAGAATGCTGGATAAAACCAAGAGTCCCTCACCCCCACGATGGGCCTCATAGACGAGTGGCGGGGCCGCGACGGTTCCGATAAAGCTGTAGATTGTGGACACAATTTGGTAATACAGCCAGCCCCCGATCCCGAGGAGATAAGTGATTCCCATGGCGCGATGCGACCATTCGGCGTGGGTGGAGAGGTATTCCACCATCAGACAGATCAACACGACCAACGCCACAAGGTTGTAAATTGCAGATCCCAGGAAGGCAGGCGGAATCAACAAAAAACCCACCGTAAGGAGCAGGAGAAGCGCGACGCAGGGAATGACGATGACATTCGAACCCACGAACCCGCGGCCGGCCATCCGATTGATGGCCGCCACAGCCAAAGCAAGAAACAGCAAAATCGCCACAACATTGAGCAGCCACTGCCCGATCTGCGTCAGTGCCGTGAAAGTCGGGATAATCCACTCATGCTCCTGCGCCAGCTTGCTGAGATGCATCCCTAACCGCGAGACGAGCCGATAGAGGATCAATTCCGAAAAGGAGACGAGCAGAACGAGCTTAATCGTGTACTGAAACAGAAGGGATTGATCGCTGATCTTCCCCGTAATCCGGTCGATGGTGTGGCCCGTGGCAATCACTCTGTGTACCTTTGAGAAATTTGTAAATTATACCGATCGAGAAAAGAAAGAGTCACCGTCGTGGACCATACGCTGGTCACGATCCAGCCGATTGCGGTACGCCCACTTCCTGAGCCTTGGCCCGCGCGATATATAGCAATCCATCAGCCATTGAATAGTTGAACGGCAACTCGCACACAACTTCGCTGACCTTTTCGTAGACATGCTGATACAGACGCTCTGCTTCGTCCGGCGTCATCCCTTCCGAGACTTCATAAAAGAAGCCCAGGCTCAAGTCTTCTGCCGACGGGCGCATGATACGCCGAATTCCGTAGCCGCCGGGATCGCTCATGATCGGTGCT
>DATEPD010000198.1:0-2438 GCA_035273365.1 Nitrospiraceae bacterium
GTCAGTGATGGTGACATCCTGGTCCATGGGTATGGGATTCAACTGCCGGAGGCGGCATGAATTGCTGTCCGGGCCAGATGATGTGCCCCGGTTCACGTTGCTTGGTCAAGTATTCCGCAATGTCTGGATGATAGCCTCGAACATAGCCGATGAGCCCGCTGAGGAAGCGTCGTGATTGAAAGTCTGTACCGGAGAATTGTGAGACGAAGGCGATGGCACGGTCCAGTATTTCCGGTGCAGAGGACACGTCGGCGATCTGTTGAGGATTCTGCTTTTTGAATGCGTCGTATTCCTTTTTCAGATGTTCCGCGAAGACCGGCATCGGTGCGGCAGGCACATGGAGGGGGCTGAGTGTTCGTCGCAAGGCCTGCAGCGCTGCGACGACTTCCGCATCTTGCCCATCGTGGCGTGTCTGGAAGTAACCAAAGATCACCACTTCGACGAGATTGAACAGGGCCACGGACTTTTCGCCCCCCAGCTCTGCCAGCACGCGATAGAAGTCGCGGCGCACCGGCATGAATTGTTCCGCAAGCCGTTTCTGCTGATAGTCGCTTCCGGATTCAAGATAGATGCAGTTCGCAGGGCATGAGACCCGGACGATCCGGTGTTCACCGCAACACTGGCTGCAGATCAGCCCCGCCAAGGCTGGACAGGGCCGCTTGCCTTTCCGTTGTGCGCAGTACACGCATTGGCTCATTTTTTTACGGGTCCTTCCGGTACCGGTTTTGGTGGTGGGGCGATAAAGCCGTAGTCTGCCAATGTCCGCTTTTCTTGTTTGGACTTCCCACTACTGGGGGTTTCAAGCCCGTTCATCTCGGCCGCATGGGCCAGCTCAAACGGGACAAGAATGAGGTTATTTACACGGTCGATACTCAGATCTCCCGGCGAGGGCAGAAATTCGGCGATCACTTGAAACCGTTTGTCCCAGCTCATGCGCCAGACTTTTCCTGTCGTGAAATCCGACACGTACATATTGCCCCAACGGTCGAAATCCACCCCGCGCAGATTCTGAAAGCGGCTGGAAAAGAATCCGTTGGAGAAGAGTTCTGTCACCACGCCTTCCGGCGAGATCTCGGAAATCTTGCCTTTGTCCCAACTGACCGCAATGATCTGGCCGGACTTGGGATGGACGACTAGACCCGAGGGACCGGCCAGCGAGGGGTCTGTGACGAGCACGGAAAGCGTCTGGGTGGCCAGATTGACTCGGTAGATCGTGTTGGCTTTCTGATCGGAGCAATACAAGTGACTCTTGCCATCGAAGGTTACGTCGCTTAGGGAGGCTTGTGGCAGCACTGGCTGTGACGCAGTCGATGACCGAATAGTGAGTGCGAGGACGGGCTCACCGGTGGTGGTGTCAAAGCCCCGCAGGGTATTGAGATCGGCCACGTAGAGTATATGTTCCACGACGGCCATGCCTTTGGGGGCATGGAGGATGACGTCACCCTTCCCGCCCTGGATGAATTTGAGATTCAGGAGTTTGCCGTGAGGATCGAGTTTGGTGATAAATCCGTTGTTATCAGCAGTCTCCGCCTCACCGTTGACGTTCGAGATGAAATAGCCCTTCTCGACAGGATCATTCACGAAGCTATAGGGAGACTGGAGTTCCGTCACGGTGATTTGGGCGCCGAGTGGGTTGACGATCACAAGGGGGATGATCCAGATCAGCCAAGCGGCGGGATGGCTGATGAGGCGTGTCAGAAGGGACATCACGGAGGAGATTCTGTTCACAAGGTAGACGGCTCAGGTCGATAGCTGTTGATCGTGGTAAACGAAGCCATCGTAGCTGTCAGGCGAAGAATCTGTCAAGAAACGGATGTGAAACGTAAACGATGGGCGTGAAGGGGTGTGGAGAGAAAATGGATTGGTTCCTCTTCTTTCTTTGGGTCTCAGGTGGTACGTTTCACGCATTCCGGTCGTTGACTTGATCAAAAATGCCCTGCTATGGTGCCATGATTTTTTCCTGAAGCTCTCTCAACGGAGGAGGAATCCGTGGCGGCACGATTGATCGATGGCAAAGCATTAGCAATGCAGGTACGCGAGGGGTTGGCAACCGAGTCAGCGGCGGTCTTGGCGAAGACCGGGATGAAGCCCGGCCTTGCGACAATCCTGGTCGGTGACGATCCCGCCTCGCATCTCTATGTGAAGAGCAAACAGAAAGCCTGTGATGCGGCGGGCATCTACATCGATGATCACAAATTGCCGGCGAGCACGACGCAAGCAGAGTTGCTTGCCTTAATCGAAAAGGAGAACGCCGATCCCAAGATCCACGGGATACTGGTTCAGTTGCCGCTCCCGAAGCATATCGACAGCAAAGTCGTGCTCGAAGCGGTGTCGCCAGACAAGGACGCAGACGGGTTTCACCCATACAATTTTGGTCGGCTTGTTGAGGGGCATCCTGTGTTTGAAGCCTGCACGCCGAAGGGCGTCATCAAGATGAT
>DATEPD010000199.1:0-4853 GCA_035273365.1 Nitrospiraceae bacterium
AGAGCGCATCGACCATTTGGAGCATGAGATTAAGGGTTTTGCCCGCCATCAAGACCAACGGCGATCACGCCGCGTCAGACAGGAATTCCCAGTCCTCTCCATCGTAGGCTATACGAACGCCGGCAAGTCAACGTTGCTCAACGCCTTAACAAACAGTCAGGTGAGTACAGCCTCACGTGTCTTTGAAACGCTCGACACCACAAGCCGCAGACTGCATTTTCCGCATGGCCGTGAAGTGATCATCACCGATACGGTGGGGTTTATCAGAGATCTGCCCAAAGATCTCCTCGCAGCCTTCAGAACGACATTGGATGAATTGCGCGATGCCGATCTCCTCTTGCATGTGGTCGATGCAGGAGCGAAAGATCTGGACGCCCATATTGCAGCGGTCGACGTCGTACTTCAAAGTCTCACGCTCGACCAACTTCCACGGGTCCTCATCTTCAATAAATGCGATCAGCTGCCGACCGGGCAAGCGGAGGCCCTCTGTCGGCGCTACGGTGCGATTGGAATTTCGTCCCTCCATCAGGAGACCTTGCCCCCATTGATCCAGCACCTCGAAGAAAAGTTGGGTACACTCGTCCCGGTGAGCGGCTCTTCCCAGAAATCGGCAACCTCGACATTCACACTTGCATCTCGGCCTTAACCCACTGCACAATTGGCCCCCTTTGGTACCAGCCATGACAACGAAATCCCTACCTTCACCGGATCACCGGAAGCGTCTTAGAGAGATTGCCAAGACGCTCGAACGCACGATGCAACACCCAAAGATGGAACTTGACCATCGTTCCCCTTGGGAACTGCTCGTCGCCACGATCCTCTCCGCCCAATGTACCGACCAGCGAGTCAACCTGGTCACTCCATCACTCTTTCAGCGGTATCGAACACCGATGGAAATGGCTGTGGCCAATCTTCCTGAACTGGAAGAGCTGATTCGTTCCACCGGTTTCTTCAAGAACAAAGCGAAACACCTCGTCGCCTGCGGCAAGGCCGTGACCGATCGCTTCAAGGGAAGGGTCCCGCGCACGATGGAGGAGTTGCTCACCTTGCCAGGCGTCGGCAGAAAAACCGCGAATGTCATACTGGGCAACGCCTTCGGCCAGCCCAGCGTGGTCGTTGATACCCATGTAAAACGCGTGGCAAAACGACTCGGCCTGACGAAATCCGACAATCCAGACTTGGTCGAACAAGACCTGCAGCATCTCGTGCCAAAATCCCAGTGGACGGCCTTTTCGCAACGTTTGTTGCTACACGGCCGCTATGTCTGCCTGGCGAGAAAACCCCAATGCCGCACCTGTCAGGTCTACCGGCAATGCGCGTGGAAGGAGAAAGGTCCTCAATGATTCGTAGTATGACCGGTTTCGGTAGACGACAGGCTCCCTGGCAGGATGGCTCTGTGGCGGTGGAAATGCGATCCGTCAACCATCGTTTCCTGGAAATCGCCTGCCGCCTTCCCCGGCCATTGAGCCACTTGGAAGACTCCTTCAAAAAGGCCATCCAGCAACGCTGTGCCCGTGGACGCATCGATATCACGGTGACCGTCCAAGGTGGCAAAGGCCGCAGCGGAAGCGTCACCCTTGACCAACCTCTTGCGAAGCAGTACCATCACGCCCTCCTCAGCCTCAAGAAATCTCTGAAGTTGAGCGGCTCCATCGATCTGGCGCTCATGGCCGGGCTTCGGGATGTGGTGTCCATATCGGATCAACCGACGGAAGACCCGAAACTGGCGAAGACCGTTCAACAACTGACGATGAAAGCCCTCATCGACCTTGAGGACATGCGAACGCGCGAGGGAAAGGCGCTGGCCGAGGATATGCGCGCTCGAATTCAGACGATTCGAGGACACCAAACCCTCATTGCCGATCGGAGCCCTCAGCTGGCCCAAGAGGCGTTTAATAGGATGAAGGTTCGCCTGGAGAAGCTCTTGGGATCCGAAATCCCCGATCCCCCCCGGCTCTATCAGGAATTGGCTGTGTATGCGGATCGTGGCGACATTACGGAAGAAATAGTCAGATTGGACTCGCATATGATACAGTTTGAGGAGACCCTCAACCGTACAGAGTCCGTGGGCAAAACACTTGATTTCCTACTCCAGGAAATCGGGCGGGAAGTCAATACTATCGGCTCAAAAGCCAACGATGCGGAGATTGCCGGTCATGTGGTTCAAATGAAGGCCGAACTGGAGCGCATCCGCGAACAGGTCCAAAACGTCGAATGAACTCACTCACTGCAACAAACTCCACGGCGCCGGCCTCAGGTCCACCCCGATCCTCGACGGATCGACGGGGAATTCTGTTTATTATCTCCGCCCCCTCCGGGACCGGGAAAACAACGCTCTGCAAGCAACTCACCGCGAACCTTCCCGGACTGTGGCATTCAATTTCCTACACCACGCGAAAGCCGAGGCCAGGCGAAGAACATGGGCGCGAATATTACTTCATCGAAGAGCCGGCATTTCAAGAGATGGTCGCACGAAATGAATTCATCGAGTGGGCCCATGTTTATGGACAGCTCTACGGGACGCCGCGGAAATCGTTGACCGAAAAGATCGATCAGGGGATCGATGTGTTACTGGAGATCGATGTGCAGGGGGCCATGCAGGTCAGAAAACGATTCGAGGATTGTGTGTCAATCTTTATCCTTCCTCCGTCGATGACCGTGCTCAAGTCCCGACTCCAAACCAGAGCCTCCGATACACCGGAAGAAATTCAGCGGCGACTGCACAAAGTGAAGGAAGAGGTCTGGAGCTATCGGGAATACGCCTATATCGTCCAAAACGAAGACATCACCAGATCGCTTCGCGATCTCGAAAGCATCTTCTGGTCGGAACGTTTGAAGACGAAACGCTTGAACATGGCCTGGCTCGAGACGAATTTCATTCTTGACGATGAACAGAAAACCGGAGATCGCAAAGATCTTCCCTAACCTAAAGGAGCACGGCATCCATGATCGACATGTTGAGACTCTTGCCACAATACGCAGCAGACGAGTTTGACTCACGCCACAGGCTGACGATCGTCGCAGCCCAGCGGGCGAAACACATCTTGCAGGGATCACGTCATAATCCCTCGCGCTTCAGCAAAGAAACCACTATCGCCCTCGATGAAGTCCTTCGGGGACAAATCAAGTATCTCGTCGGGCAAGAAGCACGGGAGGCCACCAAGGAATCGAAGCGCGGGAAGGAAGGTGAGATGGAGCGCGTCGCCGTGATGACCGGCGACGATGCAAAGGAGATCAAGAAAGAACTGAGCGTCTATGTCGATGATTCCCCAGCCCCAACCGTGACTGAGAACGAGGAGTAATTTGGTGGAAATCCCCGGCTCCATAGGGCCGACGTTGATCGGGAAGCGGATCGTGCTGGGCGTGACGGGCAGCATTGCGGCCTATAAGGCCGTTGCGTTGCTGCGAACCCTGCTCCGTGAAGGTGCGACCGTCCATGTGGTGATGACGCATTCGGCCACGAAGTTCGTCACTCCGCTCACCTTCGAAGTGCTCTCCGGCCATCCCGTCTCCATAGATCTGTTCGAAGCGCATCAGGAGATGAAACACTTGTCCTTGCCCGAACAGGCGGATGCCATCGTCATTGCCCCAGCCACGGCCAATTGTCTTGCGAAGTCAGCACTGGGGTTGGGCGACGATTTGCTCTCGACCATGCTCCTGACGGCCCCGTGCCCGCTGATTATGGTCCCTGCCATGGACGGAGGGATGTGGACACATCCATCTATAAGAGAACATGTCGGAACCTTGCGTGCGAGGGGAGCCATCGTGGTGGATCCGGAGGAAGGCCCGCTCGCTTCCGGACGGATCGGCCAAGGCCGTTTAGCAGAAGAAGACACAATCCTGGAGGCAATTCATCGGGCCCTGGCTCCAAAGCGCGATTGGCAGGGGCACCGTCTGCTGGTTTCGGCAGGTCCGACCCAGGAGCCGATCGATCCGGTGCGGTTCATTTCAAACCGCTCCTCCGGCAAGATGGGCTATGCCATCGCCGAAGCCGCCCAGGCGAGGGGAGCCCAGGTAGTCCTCGTCACAGGTCCTACGGCTCTACCAACTCCGAAAGGTGTCGAGGTCGTGCCGGTCTCGACAGCTGAAGAAATGATGAAGGCCCTGTCCACGCGCCTTACCTGGTCCACTGCGGTCATCATGGCTGCAGCCGTGGCGGATTTTCGCCCAAAACACCTTGTCGCGCAAAAAATACGCAAACAGGGACGGACCGATCAGACCCTTGATCTCGAACGAACCACTGACATTCTGGCCTCCCTCTCTACCCAACGGACCACACAATTCATGGTTGGCTTCGCCGCCGAAACCCACGATCTGATCGCCCATGCGAAAGACAAGCTGACGGCAAAAGGGCTCGACCTCATTGTCGCCAACGATGTCACCACAGAGGGAGCGGGATTCGGCAGTGATCAGAACGCCGCCACGTTGATCGACCGGCAGGGGGACAGGGTTGAACTGCCGCTGATGCCAAAACGAGCACTCGCCGATGCAATCCTGAACCGGGCACAAGAACTACTTCGTACCAGACAATCCAGTCACATCCCCAAGCCCGTTGTGAGAGGACGCTAGCAGCCCATGGCTCAGAATCAGATCGCCACTGAGAACGCGATGGAAATCGATCGACTGGCTATCCAGTTAGCCAAGGATCCACATTCCAGAGTGTTCATGCCATTGGCTGAAGAGTATGGAAAAGTCGGCATGTGGAAGGAAGCCGCAACCGTTCTCGAAGACGGTCTGAAATTATACCCCGGCTTCATTACCGCCATGGTCGCCCTTGGACGTGCGTACGACCACCTGGGTCAGGCTAAGCAGGCGAAGGCGATTCTCGAAGAATCCGTCAAGTTGAGTCCTGA
>DATEPD010000200.1:0-2715 GCA_035273365.1 Nitrospiraceae bacterium
ATGGGCGCCGTGCTCGCAGTTCCTCCCATTCTCGCTGCTCGGTTCGGTGCATTCCTCAGCCGTAAGACTGCATAAACCGACCCAACTCCATCTGGTTGTTCCTTGCCTTCGTCTCCCGCGTTCTGGGAGTCAAGTGCTCGAGTCGCTGCGGGGAGCCAATTGCGAGGTCACTTTCGATGGGAAGGCCTTCACCGACTGGCCGTGCGGCGACATAGGCGAGATTACTCTCAGGACGACGGTCGACGCCCATCATTTCCTGGTCTTGTGCCGGTGAGCAGGGAGAACCTTGGGGGTAAAACGGATGCCCTGCAAGATTGTGAAGAAAAGTGGAAAGCAGGCCTGAGGACTAGAATCCCAGTTCCTTTTCGAGATCCGCCTGTCCCTTCTTAAACTGCTTTTTCTCTTGTTCGCTCTTTTTCTTGACCAAATCTTCCAGGGCCTCTTGCCGCTTTTGCAGCGCCTCTCCTTCCTTCTTGTGGGCCTGTTCCTCCTTTTCACTCGCCAGTGAAGCAGTTTGCTCGACTTTGATTGAATCGTCGGGTGCCGTCATCCAGGCTAACCGATAGCCGGGGCGTTTCAGCGCCTGATCCTGATACAGCACCACATAGCGCGTCGGGTAGCTCCGCTGGCCGATTTGCCGTTCTTCCAAGACATACACAGTGGGCGAACCGAAAAGGTCGGGCGAATATTGGTCCATCGCCATTGCCATGGTCCGGTTGGCCATCACCTCCTGCACTTTGGCGATACTTTCCATGTAGGCGGTCATGTTCGCCGGATCGGGCTTGACGAGCTCCATCTTTTTCTCCACCTCTTCGAAGCCAGATTCACGCGCCCTCTGCTCATCGTCCAGCTGATAGCGATACTTCTCCTGAAACTCTTCCAGTTTGAGCGGTCCGCGCTTGGCCTTACCTTTAAAGAACGTCATGGCTTCGTTCATACCCTTGGCCAGATAGGTGAGTCGGCCAAGAGCGATGTCGCTGCTATAAAACAAATAGGTGCTTGCGGGCGCCACCGGCATCATGAACTTACTCGGATCCGGAGCCGTTTCCGGCGTAAGTCCCGTTCGCACCGAGACCATTCGCTGTCCCAACAATGTGAGCGATGGTCCCTTGCCGCGCTGAATCATCTGTGTCACGGCTTTTCTCACGTCCGGGACCGGATCGTTGGCCAGCGGCGCCACGACATCAGAATCACCATCTTGTAGCCCAATCATGCCCATGGCATCTGCCGCAGCGATCCGTAACTCAGGTTCGTTGCTTTTGAACATCGGCAGAATCTTCGGCATGTACGCGCGATTCGCGGATGAACCCAGCGTATGCAGATCCTCTTTCAGGATCTCGACGGCATCTATCTTGAGTTTGTCGCAGTTGGCATCTTTAGGGGATTTTCCCCCGCATTCGCCAACATACTGTGTCACGATGTCGTCCTTCGTCACGGTTTCGCTTTTAGGCGATGAACCGGATCCGTTTCCCGGTGCAGCGCCGTCCCCTTTGAGTGAGGTCGCTCCGGAAACACTAGGAAGGACGCTCAGTCCGGCGAGGATCAGGGCAGCAGCCACGACCGAAATAGATGGCACGCGCATCTTCATGGGGCTCCCTCCTGGACCATACATCAAGGCACACTATCTCAATGTTTTTGCATACTTTTCCACGCGAGCCGACGCTTCCTCCAACCGTTGTTTTTGCGCCGTGGCTTGCTCCATGAGTGCGCGGGTACTTGGATCGAGTGAACAAAACTTTTTCATTTTGTTCAATTCATCGTTCAGTCGATCTAGCTCTTTATGGTAGCCAGCCTGTTCTTCCTTCATATAGTCCACCACCCGCTGTTTGTCCCGCCAATCCACGAACGGATTCGAACTCTTGTTGGCGTCACAGGCCTTCTTGTGTACCGACTCATGGTCTTGCAGGGCGCCTCGAAGACAGGGCGTTGCAGAAGCATCGATGGAAGTGGTGCAGGTGGCATCCGTCTCGGCGCCAAACGATCGAGCGTTCGCCGTCCGGACGGTAGACATTCGAAAACCCACGGAGCCTTGCACGCTGCTCCGCTGCTCGTGAGTGAGGATGAGAGGTTCCTTTGCCCCTTTTTCTTTGACCTCCCACTCTTTAATCAAGGCCTCATACTCCTTGATCGCGGCCTCCACCTGCTTGATCCGACTTTCCAGATCCGTTGTATCCTGTTTGCTGCAGCCGCATCCTAACGAGACGGAACCCTGCGCGGCACCGTTCGATGGAAGCCAGAGCAACGCCATCAATGGGAGCAGACTGCACAGGATCATTGTGAAAATCTTCATGGGTCCCCCTATACCATCAAGGCCCGATGCAGTATAACGATGCCGTGGATCGCTTCACAATTCGTCCCCAGTTCCTGTGTGGCCTACTGGCTGCGGTCACTGTGGCCACGTATGTCGCTTCCCTTCAGGGCACCTTTCAATACGACGACTTCGTGACCATTCTCATGAACCCTCATCTCAATCGGTGGGACACGTTTGTCGGCCACCTGGATCATATGGTCCGGCCGGTCCTATATGCCACATTCCTTGTTGATCGATCGCTCTATGGAGAGAGCCCGATGGGCTACCATTTACTGAATCTGCTGCTCCACCTTGCTTCAGGGCTTCTCCTGTACCGGATTCTCACGCATGCCGTCACGGAAGAGACCAGGCATGTCGCGTTCTGGACGTCGTTGCTGTTCCTCATCCACCCGATCCAAACAGAA
>DATEPD010000201.1:0-5707 GCA_035273365.1 Nitrospiraceae bacterium
CTCGCTCAGCCGTAACGTCCGTACTTCATCCCATTTTTTCTGTCTTGCAAACCCTTGTAAACCTTGCGGTTGTCTCTTGGTGTGTTTGTTGGCAAACCGTTTGCTCCCGTTTGCTCCAAAGAGTGGCCGGATGGAGACAACATCCAACTCACCATGCCATGAGGAATCATGGTTCAGTCTCATCGAAATAAAATTTTGCTCATTGCTGCCGCGACCTTGCTGGCATGTGTAGGGTTTTTCTGGCAGCCAATCCATGTTGCGGACCAAGTTCGAATCATCGACGGTTCCCGCGTCGTACTCATGTATCAGATGACCATTCGTGGGGAGGAAGGGTCCGAAGCCCCACATATTGCTCGTTTTGTTCAGGGACAACACCAGTTTCTCCCGGCCTTGGAGCGGGTGGTGAAGGGAAAGAAACCCGGGGATACGCTAAAGGTCGTTCTTTCCGAGGACGAAAGTTTTGGCACATATGACGTGGCGAAAAGGAAAACCGTTCCGAGGACGGATCTGCCGGACGAAATAAAAGAAGGAGATGTCCTCCAAGATCGTACCGGCAATTCGGCAATCGTGACTCAGTTATCAGATCATTCAGCGGTGATCGATTACAATCATCCATGGGCGGGAAAGTCTTTCATCGTGAAGATGACGATCTTGCGAGTTGATGATCCCACGACGATGAATTTCCCGCATCCGTCCGGCCCGCGAATGATCGTGAAGCACCAGCCGTGCTCAGACGAGCTCCGAGAAATGGGGATGAGCAGTTACGGGCTGATCGCCTGTAGAAGCATGGTCTGATGGTGCCCTTCGCGAGGTCATACGCTTTCTCCTCATTCCCTTCCACCAACGCTCTTCTATTCGCGGGCGCGCTGGCTGACTGGCGAAGCGAGGCCATCACGCACGCATGCCCATATCGTTAGCACCCGAGGTGTACCATGAAGAAAAATTGGATCGAGCTCGCAACAATCACTCTGCTTTGGACAGCGCTGGCGGTGGTCCTTACCCTCACCAGTGAAGCCGCAACGACATATACAGGTGCGATCGTCGGTATTGATCAAGCCCAGCGTACACTCACATTCCAGACGATAGACGGACAAACCTGGGCGCTCGCGCTGTCTGATTCCAGGATCTTGAAACAGGAGCAAGTCGCCAAGGGCGATCGGGTCAGGATAGAGATCGATACGAGCGGGAAGATCATCAAGATCACGAAGCTCTTCGAGGCTCCTTCCTCCTCCCGAACCGACCCAATCCCGTGATGAGGTCTAGCCATGAGGTCACTGACGAGGAAATGATGCCTTGCGGCGTAAAGCGAGAAGGTATGGTACGGCAGCGCAATAGCCAGAAAGCTTATGATGGAGGGAATCATGGGAATCTCCCGCCGAAATATGGCGGGCATCGTTGCCATGGTGACTTGGCTCGCGTGCCTGGGATTTCTCTGGAAAGACAGTGCCGGCGCTGAATCATCACGAATCGTCGATGGCTCCAACGTCACGTACTTTTACAGGATTACCGTTCCCGGCGAATCGAAGTTCGAAGTTCGAAAGATCGGTCAATTCGTCCAGGGACGGCACCAATTACCGCCGACTGTGGAGCGGGCGGTCACTGGGATGAAGACCGGCGACGAAAAGAAAGTAGACCTTTCTGCCGGGGAAGCCTTCGGCCATTATGACACGAAGAAAAAGAAAACCGTTCCAACGAGCGACCTCCCAGCTGGAACAAAGGAAGGAGACGTCCTCACGGACCACGCCGGGAGGGAGGCCACTGTAATCCAGTTGTCAGACAGGTTTGCGGTGATGGATTACAATCATCCATTGGCTGGAAAGCCATTGCGCATGAAGATTACGATCTTGCGAGTGGATGATCCATCGTGACCATTTAAGAGGGAGGTGTGCCATGAACGAACGACTTGTTGTAGGAAACGAAGTTCTACAATACTCTGTCGCCCCTGCAACTCCTCAGATCAAAACATGGAGCAGATCCATGGCCTTCGTACTGATCGTGACCGTCATGGGTTTGACCATGATGCCGCCAGGATTGGCCTTCGCGCAAGATCAAACGTCCGGCACGGATAGTTCAGAAGGCACTGGGATACAAGTGGCAAGTTGGCTGTTGACGATTCCCTATTGTGTCGGCAAGAGCGCATACGCTATCGCAGGCAGTGTCGTCGGAGGCCTGGGATACGCATTCTCTGGAGGAAACACAGATACGGCACAGACTATTTGGACCAAAAGTGTGTATGGGACCTACATACTCCGGCCAGCCCATCTCAGAGGCGAAGAACCGATCCATTTCGTCGGCGAAGCCGACGAGAACAAAAACGAGACTGTGAAGCGCGCAGAAGCGGCATCCACCGACGCGAGCAAGTGAGGAGCGAATCTACTTGAACACGTGATACACACGGTGGATGGCATGATCGGCACACTAAGGGCTGAGGTCGCAATCTGCGATGTTATCTCAGCCCGAGGCCGAAGATTTTGGCTGCCTTTTTCATATCCCGCGACCCGACCCATAAAATGGCGGCGCAGCGTCCCTGGCCGGCGCTGAGGCCGGTCACCGCAGTCATGTTGATCTTGGCTGAACTCAGTCGATCCGTCACATCGGCCAGCGCTCCCGGGCGGTCATCGCCTTCCACCAGCAAGCACATTTTAGGTCCCTGCATTTTCAACTGATGCACCTTCGCCAAGTTCTTGAACGCGGTGGGATCTTCCGGCACCACATCCACCTGTGTGCGGCGATTCCGAGGAAAAGCGTGCACGGCCATCAGATTCACCCCCGCGTCACGCAATGGAGCGAGCAGGCCGGCCAATGTCCCTGGTTTATCAGCAATCTGCATCTTGAAGTATTGGGCAGTTCGAATCAGTTCGGCCATCATACCCTCCTCTACCCGCCCGAATAGCGGGTATCATTTATTAGGACATCCTTCGTGCGAAATGTGTGTGGGAACGATCATCACGGGGACTTACCTCTGCAGGAGTCACGTAATGATGGGATAGAAGTTGACGTGATATAGCCTAGGCGAACAGTCGGACGAAATGCAACCGGTGTCTTCCCTAGCCAGCTCCATCTGATCCTCAACCTTCCCTTCCGTTCACTTTGCCACCGCCATTCGATACAATCATGATCGAGGCATCTGCACATCTGTTTGGCCTGCAAGGAGGATGACATGTTCGGTCCAATCACGATCCCGTTCGGAGCCAAAATGCTCTTCAACACCGTCAGGCTCAAACCTGACATCACGTTTGAAGACGTTGAGCTGGCCGTCGGGGAATTATGCAGCGTCGTCAACAAAACGTATGGAGGCGACAAGGGTGGATTCATCGCCGGGCAGGTGTTCAAATTCTCGGGGTTCGTCTCGGACCAGGGATCCCTGACAGAATCCAAGACCGCCGACAACCATTATGTCATCGTCACCTATTGGCGTTCATTCGCAGATCATGAGCGATCCCATGCTGACGAGGTCTTCACCAATAAGTTCACCGCATTGGCGACCATGTGTTCCGACACCAAAGAATTGGGGTACGACTTGCTTTGGCAGGGGGAGGCAGGGAGCCGATAGCCCATACGCAAGTGTTAACATGTTATCCGACACCTCCCCTATCATCCAAGACCGCCCTTCACGAGCCGCGCATTGGAATGGTATCTTAAAGAGGGTGGTGTCGCCTATTTATGCGCTCGCCGTTTCACATCGCGGTCCTCTTCTTCCTTGGCGTGGCCGTTCCGGCATTCGCCGCCAATCAGATTTATCGCTATGCGGACGACTCTGGCACACTGAACTTCACGACAGAGTTGGATTCCATTCCCGAGAAATACCGCAGCCGTGTCGTTCCCCTAATGCCGAATCCCACAGCACCCACGCCCTCTCCCACGCCGGTGCTGCGTGTCGTGAAATCCTCCGGCGAATATCCTATGGGGGATCACGATACGCGGACAGATGCGATTCGAGTGGCCATTGAGCTGGCCAAGCGGGAGGCGCTCGAGCAAGTCGCCACCTATCTGGAGAGTGTGACCGAAGTCAAAAACATGGACGTCACACGCGATGAGATCCGAACCTATACCGCCGGCATCGTGACGGTGCTCAATCAGCAGACCAGCACGCGAATCGAAAACGGGAGATCCATCATCCATGTCGATCTGACGACGCAAGTCGATCAACAGGAGGTCATTCAAGCCATCGCCGCCCTTCGCGAAAACGAAAATGCCAAACCGGAGCTCATCGCGCTGCGAGCCGAAACCGATCAACTCCGTCAACAACTCGATGCGGCCAATCAGGCCCTGGCTATGGCGACGACGCGCGAGCAGGTTCAAGCGCTGACTCAGCAACGTCAGCAGCTTCTCAACAATATGCAAGCCGACGCGCTCGTCGCTCAGGCCCTAGCCGGTTATGCGTACGTGACGCCTGCCAGAGTAAAGCAGATCAACGATCTTCTGCATCAGGCCAGGCAACTTCACCCATCGAACCCGCATCTGTCCGCTGCCGAACGATCCATGAGCGGGGGCGTCGGTACCGTGTCTCCCTCTATGCAATTTCCTGGGCAAGGAAACCAATCCGGCGGCCCCGTTGTCCCCCCCTCCACGCAGTCTCCCTTGGCCACACCATTACCGCAATCGCCTCTCGCAACACCACTTCCGCCATCACCCCTGGCCGCGCCATTGCCACAATCGCCTCTCGCGACTCCGCTCGCTCCGTCACCGCTTGCTGCACCGCTCGCTCCGTCTCCCCTGACCGCACCGCTCGCACCATTTGGACACAGCGGCAGCCACAGCGGGGGACTTCACAAACGCTGAGCTCCTTGATTTCGCTCTGTCAGAAGTGAAAATTACTCTAGCCAGTTCTTTGAGGCCTCGTCGAAAAGATGAAAGCGGCTGTCTTAACAGGGATGTTTGTCCTGGTGCTGAACCAAGTTATGCCGTATTTGGGATGATATCGAGATCCGGCACGACAGAACACGCCATGCCCAAGAGCACGGTGCGCCAGTGAACAGAGGATGTTAAGAGATCTTGCCTAACGCGAGAGCAACGACCGCATGAGCAAACACCGACATCATTCCAGCGAACTAATCCGTCACCGTGCGCGGACGAGGTGAGCTTCTACTTTCCACCTTGGACGGAAAGTTCCCAGCGGTAGCCATCAGGATCGTGGAACCATAAGCCCATGTGCGGTGATCCGGGTGCCTCCGGACCGATTTCATCCCCTGGGTCCTCTATCTTCACCTTCTGCTTTTTCAGGTGGGCAAGCGCCTTCCGCAGGGTGGCCATCGTCGGCAGATGAAACGACATATGGCCAATCGTTTGAGGTGACGGTTTCCCTTTCGAGAAGACGATTGTCACGTTGTCATTGCCGACCGCCACGCCTCCTTCGAACTCGAACTCCTTGCGCAATCCCAACACGCGTATGAACCATTTCGCGCTGCGCGACGGATCACGGACAGCCAGTCCGAAGTGACCGACCGTGCCAATTGTAAACGGCACCTTCATGCCTACTACCTTAGCGAGACCAGTGAATTATTATTGCCAAGCAGGCAGCGGTAGGCTCGATCAATCAACTCCGCGCGCGACCGTCCCTACTCTTGGTACAACCATGCCCCCGCTTCCGCGCCTCATAGGGAGGCGTATTCTATGAGGGAATCCGACGAAGGCACAAGAGGCGCTCCTATTGCTCTTTCGGCCAATATAGTCTTTCGTTTTCACACCGATTTCTGCTGTTCGGTCC
>DATEPD010000202.1:0-2162 GCA_035273365.1 Nitrospiraceae bacterium
TCGGCACGAAGGCAGGGCTGTTCGAGGCCTCCAACGGGGGCACATTATTTCTGGACGAAATCGGCGAACTTGGGCCCGCGCTCCAGGTGAAACTGTTGCGGGTCATGCAGGATCAGGAAGTTCGGCGCGTCGGGAGCACGACGTCGCTCAAGGTTGACGTGCGGATCATTGCGGCGACCAATCGGGATTTGGAGCAGTTCGTCAAGGAAGAGAAATTTCGCGACGATCTGTATTATCGTTTGAATGTCGTCAGAATTACGTTGCCGTCATTGGTGGAGCGGAAGGAAGACATTCCGATGCTCGCCCATCACTTCCTGCACAAATGTGCGGCCGGATCGCGTGGCGGGGTTCGTGGACTGCTGCCAGAGACCATGGCGTTGCTTAAGCAGTACCACTGGCCTGGCAACGTGCGAGAACTGGAAAATGCGATAGAGCGGGCGGTGTCATTGAGCCATGGCCCTCTGCTGACTCCTGATGATCTGCCTGATGCCATTCGCCATAGTGCGGCAGCGGAAGTGTGGACCAAGCCGCCGAAGACCGAGTATGACAATGAGGCCTCCCTCACCCTCGAGGAAGTTGAAAAGCGTCATCTGGCGAGGGTGCTGAGAGAAACGAAAGGGAACAAAGTAAAGGCAGCAAAAATCCTGGGCATTGACCGCCGGACTCTGTATCGAATGGCTGAACGGTTTGGATTGGATCTCGGTGACGAATCTGAAGGGACAGAAAAAGATTTCAGATGAGATTACAGAATGTGGAGGGCATTTTTCACCAGCCGCAATTGGTTCTCCGCATTCTGAGGCAGCGCACTCTGCACATCTTCCCAACTCGTAAACAGACCGTCTTTACCTTCCGACAACACCTGCAACCGTAATCGTGCATCCTCGTCTGGAGACGGCGTCACCATCGCTTCCACCCGGCTTTTGATGGTTCCAAATCGCCAAAGATACAGCCAATCCCAGGGGCTCCGAGTTTCTTCCCGAAAGCTGGTGGTAAGGGTCTGCGCATCCGTCCAATCCACCGTGTACCCGCCATTCTCCAGAACTTCGGTGAGCGCCGTTTTGACCTGCTCAGTGGAGGCTGGCAAGGTGACATCAATGGCATCCGGTTCAGATGAGTGTGGCACATGGCTGCAGCCGAAAAGGAGAGTCACGAGGAAGAAGGCGGCGGCGAATCGGATCATTTCGCTTTGGCTTCCTTCAGACGATACACGAGGTGTGTATCTGTTTGCGTCACGCCCTCGATGGAATGGATGCGACTAAGCACCAGTTGTGTCAACGCATCCTGGTCCGGCACATCCACGACGGCGATAATATCGGGCTTTCCCCAACAGGGATCGATGGTTCGGATCTCCTTGATCTGGCCGAGTGCCTTCACGACCGAAGATGTCTGCCCGGGCAAGACGTTTATCAAGATGTAGGCCCGATCCGACATGAACGTTTCTCCGGAAGTTGGTGCATGGATAGTGTAAGGAATGGTCGCGGGCACCGGCTCCGGCACACCGTAGCGAAGTCGTTGAGCCGCTGTCAACAGCGGGGCAGCATGTGGGGAAGAGGGTGCCGGGGCAGGAAGGCTTTTTAATTTTGGTTTAGGCATAGAGTTATTTGGGCGCGACAAGCACTTCGATCATGTAGCGGTCGCTAACGCTAGTTAAGTCCGTTTCCAGCCGCTTTGGGCTTCCAACGCGGCCTTCCGGATCGTAAATAAAGCAAAATAACGTCGCGCATTTCTCACGGCTGGCATACCGGGCGGAATCCGCCGAGACCTGATCTGTCAGCTCTTGCGTGGTAAGGCCTGGTCGGGTCTTCTTTGCCACGATGGCAATCTCATCCCGATGGATAAGAAAGGTCTTTCGCGGCGCCCCTCCCGTATAGGGTGGGATCCACTCATCCACTCCCACTTCGTCGAACTCGACCTTGAGCAGCGCGCACAGCAGGTCTTGCAAGTCATAGTCATCCTCCACTTCGAGTGTAGGACGATAATCTTTTCGCAATCGCAATTGGCGGGTCACGGCATGGAAGCGCCAACACATGTTACGTATGCGTTCAAGAGGATCCTGCTCGTCACGAGTTCTTTCCGGCTGCGCCTCCTGCGTGTCCTGTGGGACTGTCATGACGACCGGGGAGGGTTGGAATGTCGATGGAGTGGACATTGGCGCAGTCGGT
>DATEPD010000203.1:0-8406 GCA_035273365.1 Nitrospiraceae bacterium
GCCAGAGTAGAGCAATGAGAAGAGTGCCGGAGTGCGGTTGTCATGCCGACGATTGGGGTGACCGAGGAGTTCAGTAACCGGGAGAGCGGGATTCGCGGTGTGAGCACGCATGATTGATCCCAAGGCGGTGCTCGAAGCCTAGACGATGCGGAATGCCGTTCGTCGATCGTCTAAGGACGATGCGCTGATATTCTTAAAAATCACTCCTTGCAGCCGTTTCCGTTCTTCTATTGACAGTTTTGGAAATCTGACAGCAAACGAATCCTTGGCGACCCAGGAAACGTGGACATCGGTGAGGCGCAGGGGAGCTTGTCCATCTTCAAGGTCGAGGAGCAGTGTGAGGCAGCTGCCGAGCGAGATTGTGGCCGTGCCTAATATCTTGCAGCCGGTTTTGGAGAGATCTTTGAGGGTTCCCTCTCCCCTGACGATTCGTGCGCCTTCTTCTCCAGAGTAAGTGATGCGGTAACGAATCGGCACTCGTTCGGCATAACGCCGGTCCAAGAGCGAATGTGCTTTCTGATTGTTGACCTTAAGAATAGGGTTCCCCAGCTTCATCGGTTCCTCCTCAGCAGTTCTACCGCGATTCGTTTATCTCCGCGACAGTCTGAGAATACCTGATTCAAGAATTTCGACCATCCCTCAGGAGGGGGGATTTATGTCCCACCAGAAGGGGGGAGTTTGGCATTAAGCCTTAATTGGCAATGGTTTTCAGGAATGGAAGCCGCACGTGACACGAGACACTTGCGGAAAAAGCTGGACAGGGGAATTGGGGCTTGGACGTCGCCCCTATCGTCCGTGTCCGTCACCGGCGGGATTTTTCAGCACCCTGTTAAAGTTGGAAAGGCTAGGCGGAGGTGGAGTGACGACTGTTAAAATACGGTGGGTGAATTGCCGTCGGTGATTTTTCGGCGGAGTTCCTGGCTCTCGAAAAAGATAATGCCGCGATCGGTCCCGGTTTCGTACCGGAGGGTCACATCGGTATCAAAGCCGGTCCAGCTATAGAATTTGACTGGCCCGCCGGCGATCTGTCCCGGTGTGCGATCGAGAGAACCATAAAGGGATTCGAGATAGGCGAGAATTCGATCGTGGGTCCCTTTGCCTTGGTAGCGGACAGTAACACGTGCGAATTTGCCTTCAGAAGTCACAAATCGCAAGGAGTCAACCTTCACTGGCCCAAGCGAAGGAATCCCGGTCTTCAGTTCATAGGTTTGAGACGGCCCAGCATCCTCGACTTTCATGAATGTGTCAGTTTCCGTAAATGTCGCGCCCCAGGGGATTCCCTCGAATCCGTTTGGATCGTTCTGCATCGGCACTGCGAAGGCTAGGATACTTCGTAGGACGATTGATAAGAGAAGGCAGAGGAGGGAGGTGCGAAGGAGCCAAGCAGCTGCGCGGGGTCGGCGAGGCATGTTACTCCGCGGAATCGGTGATATGGTCGTTGAACCGGGGGGCCAGCGATCGACTATCGATAAAAATAAACCCCCGCTCCGTGTTCGCGTGATAGGTCAAGTTAATCTCAGTATTGGTCCCGCGCCAATTATACTGCTGAGTCAGACCCCGCATGATCTGCCCGGGGACGCGCTCGAGAGAACCAAACCGTTGTTCCAAGTGGGTGAGGATTTGTTTATGCCGATCGTCGCCATGGTAGCGGATGGTCACGCGGGCGAATTGTTCATCGACCGACAAGAAGCGGAGGCTTTCGACCGGGATCCCGTCAAACAATGGTTGGCTTTCCTTCAATTGGTATTCGTTCACATGTGGACCAGCTCGCGCAACTTCCAGGTCTGGCCGCGTGGTCAGAGCAGCACCCCAGGCCAGGCTCTGAAAACCATTCGGATCGTCCACCATCGGTACTGCATATGCGGGAACAGGACAGCTCATGCACAGTAGAAGCACAAGAATGGCAAGATGTTGGCCCGTGTGACTTTTCTGCGGTCCGATCATCATAGTAAGAACGCTATCATGGTCGATCAGATGGCGCAACTCCCTCAGTTTTGTTGAGAATGTCTTGAGGCATAGCTTATAATGCGCGGGTTTTTCCATGTCCGTTGCAGCGGGGAACCGACACGATGATTGAAAGCGACGCATTTGTCCAAGCATTACAGGATATCGGCGTAGATTTCTTTACGGGGGTCCCCGATTCGATCCTGGGCGGCATCATTGCCGAATTAATGGAGCGGCGTCTCTACACCCCGGCCGTTCGTGAAGATGAAGCGGTCGCTATGGCTGCCGGAGCCTATATGTCCGGCAAGATCCCAGCTGTGCTCATGCAGAACTCCGGACTCGGAACGTCCCTTAACGCCCTCATTTCACTGAACATGATCTATTGCCAGCCCTGTATTCTCATTGTGTCTTGGCGTGGCTATCAAGGCAAAGATGCGCCGGAGCATCTGGTCATGGGCGAGGTGATGCCGAAGTTTCTCGATACGATGAAGATTCCTCATCGTACCCTGTCGGAAAAAACGGCGATCGACGACCTGAAATGGTTGGCTGAAACGTTCATGAAGCAGCGCATCCCCGTCGCCCTCTTGATGACGAAGGGTGTCGTGAGAGGGTTGCACCCATGAGGCCGGAGCAAGGAACGATGCAAAGTCGGGCCATGGCCATGGCGGCCTTGTTGGAACTACTCACCGATCAGCCGGTGATTATTTGCAATGGGTTTCCCTCGCGTGAGGCCTATAAGATTGCCGATCGTCCGACCCATTTCTATATGATCGGGTCTATGGGAAACGCGCCGGCCATTGCGCTCGGCGTGGCGCTGGCTAAGCCGAACAAGCAGGTGGTCGTGTTCGACGGGGACGGCAACGTGTTGATGGGCATGGGGACATTAGCGACGGTCGGTGCCTTGAAACCGAAAAATTTTATCCATGTGGTCTTCGACAACGAAGTCTACGGCACGACGGGGAACCAGCCGACGATCTCTAATGTGGTTCCACTTGAAAAGGTGGCGAAGGCAGCCGGGTATGTGAACGTCGAACGGGTGCGGGAACGGGAAGATCTCGTCTACGAATTCAAAGACATGCTGAAGAAAGACGGGCCGAGCATGTTGCTGGTGAAAGTCAACGAAATGGTGGAAGATGTCGGGCGCGTGTTGCTTGATCCACCTGACATTACCAAGCGGTTCATGAAAGCGATACAATAAGCGATCGAGTCGCCCCCTTGCTCGCGCAACGCGCGGCCTGTCGGGAAACGCGGCGTCTCGGCGCCGCGAGGGTGGGCGGCTGAGAACGAGAGCCAAGCCCTCGTTGGACGCGTGCAGTTGGCGCGGTCTCGATCACTTATTCGGGGTGAGGGGAAGAGAAGAGCGATGCGATGGTTCTGTTGAATCCAGGGCCGGTGAATGTCTCGGAGCGGGTGCGGCAGGCGCTGTCGCGCCCGGATGTCTGCCATCGGGAGTCGGAGTTTACCGAACTCTTGCACGGGATTCAGGCGAAGCTGCTGAAGCTCTTTGTACCGGGGGCGGAAGCGGAGTATGCCGCTGTGGTGTTGACCGGATCGGGGACTGCCGCGGTGGAGTCGGCTGTCATGTCCTCGCTCCCACACGGCAAACGGATGCTGGTGCTCAACAACGGCGTATACGGCGAGCGTATTTCCCAGATGGTCGGCCTCTATCGCTTGGGCGTGTCCGAACTCAAGTACGATTGGACGATGAGGCCGGATCCTGAACGGTTGCGGCTCGCCTTACGGCAACATCCTGAAGCACATGCGGTTGGAATGGTCCATCATGAGACGACCACCGGACTCATCAATCCGGTCAAGGAGATCGCGGATGTCGTCGACAGCCAGAATCGGGTATTTATTCTGGACGCGGTCAGTGCGCTAGCGGGGGAGTCATTGGATATCGCCGGGTCTCACATCTATATGGTGGCGGGTACAGCCGGAAAATGTATTCAAGGATTCCCAGGGGTATCCTTTGTCCTCGTCCGGAAGGGGTTTCTAGAGCGAATGCGAGCGTACCCCAGACGGTCGATCTATCTCCACATCACCCAGTATGTGGATGACCAGGGTCGCGGAACGATCCCATTCACGCCGGCGGTTCAGGTGTATTACGCGTTCGATGAAGCATTGAATGAACTTATGGAGGAAGGGGTTGCCAAGCGGATTCAGCGGTATAAGAAAGCTGCGACCTTAATCCGAGACCGTATGGCAAAAATCGGCGTGAAGCCGATGTTGACTCCCGATAAGTACTCCAACACGATCACCTCCTATCACCTCCCCGAAGGCGTGACCTATCGGTCGTTGCACGATCGGCTGAAGGAACAAGGCTATGTGATCTATGCGGGGCAGGGTCAACTTGAAAGCAAGATCTTCCGTGTGGCGAACATGGGTGCCCTCACGGAGGCGCAGTTCGTCGGGTTCCTCGATGCATTCGAACAGATTTGCGGGACAACATGAAAGCGATCATCCTTGCAGCTGGCGTCGGGAAGCGTTTGTGGCAGGTTACGCAACATCGTCCCAAGTGCCTCATCGAGATCGGTGGGCAGACCCTCCTGCATCGCTACCTTACGTCGCTTCGGAGCGTCGGTATCCATTGTGTCGACATAGTCGTGGGGTACAAGCAAGAGATGATTCGAGCGGCTGTGGCAGCGGACTCTTGTGGTGTGCGCGTAAATTTTCTCGTCAACGAGCAGTTCTACCGCGGCAGCATCTCCTCGCTTTGGATCGCGCGGGACGCGTTGGATGATGACGTGATCGTCATGGATGCCGATGTGCTCTTCCATCAGGAAATCTTGCGTCGTTTGGTACAATCACCCTATGAGAATGCCCTGCTCATGGACGAAACCGTCAAGCAGACAGGGGAAGAGTGCATGGTCGTGGTCGAAGGCGGGCGCGTGATTGCGCTGACCAAGAAGATGCCGTTGCACTATGACTATGCGGGAGAAGGCGTGGGGTTCCTCAAGGTCCGGCATGCCGATGCGCCGTATGTGGTGGCGTCGCTCAAGACCCACGTAGACCACGAGGCCTGGCAGATGGAATATGAGGATGCACTGTTGGGATTTTTTCGTGACGTGAAAGTCGGGCATGAGAAGATCGGTGGACTCCCCTGGACCGAAATCGATTTTATCGAGGACGTGTCGAAGGCAGAACAGGTTGTGTTGCCAATACTATAAAAGCGGGGGAAATAGAATAACGGGATAAACGGGGTACCAGCTCTTAGGGTGCCGGGGTTATCCTCCGGTAGACAACGATCGGCCGATCATGAGCGAGAGCGTAGTTCAGAAACAGACCGGGCTCCAGGGATTGAGCACGGCGATTCTCTTGCCGTCTGTGAGTCTGTTCGGCGAACCTGCCGGATTGTATACCGACGAGGTGGGGCCGCTGACCAGCGTCGTGGGCATCGGTCTGTTTCAGCGGGCAGTGTTGACGCTGCAACGAGCCGGTATTCGACAACTGATGGTGCTGGTCGGGCCGGAGGAGTCTCAGCTCAGACAGGCGTTGGCCAAAGGGCCACGTGTGACGATCCCTGTGCGCTGGATGCCGATTCGTGAATTTCCACTGGATGATCCCCGCACTTGGGAAGCCCTCGCTGCTGAAGTTCGTGGCTTCTGTCTCCTGTCCGGCGTGCAGGCCGTGTTTGCGAGTCCCTTGATCGAGAGCTTGCGCCAGTCGGTGCAGGAGGGGCAGGCGATAGTTGTGGCACGGGCCGATAGCGGGCGAGATCGTCAGCCTCGCCGGTCGAATTTGCGTGTGAAAGTGCAGTCGGGCCGGCTTCTCTCGATCACATCGAGACAGGATGACGCCACGCTGGTGGTCACAGATCTGGTGGTGCTTCCTGCCAGTTTCATGAGTGTCGTCGGTCAAGCCGGCGGGGAAGCCGGCACGGTGCCGATTCGTCGATGGCTTGAACGGGCCGCGGTGGATGGACATGTGCGGGTGTTGTCCACGGAAACGAACAGGTCCCACTGGTATCAGGACGTACACGATGCCGCCGATGTGAAGGCCGCTGAGAGAAAGCTCTTCAGTTCCCTCAAGGGCGAGTTTGAAGGCTTCGTCGACCGGTTCTTCAATCGGAAGGTCTCCCGCTGGTTCACGCGCATCTTTCTCGTCGCAGGTTTCTCGCCGAATGCCATTACGATCGTAGCGAGCCTGATTGGGTTGGCCGCGGCGGCGGGTTTTGGTGTCGGGACCTACAGTACCGGGATTATCGCTGCGCTGTTGTTCCAACTAGCGGCGATCATCGATTGCTGCGATGGTGAAGTGGCCAGGCTGACGTTCACCGAATCGCCGTTCGGAGCCTGGCTCGATATTGCCATGGACAATGTCGTGCACATGGCGATTTTTGCCGGCATAGCCGTGGGCTCCTACCTGCATCTTGCTGGGAGCGACGGAGCTTGGGTTCCTCTCGCTCTCGGTGCGGCAGCTGTTCTTGGAAATGGGCTCTCGTTCTGGCTCGTCACCCGGGCACAAAAGATCAAAGCCACGAGCGGATGGAAGACGCCGGTGCAGGCTGCCTGGTCGGATTTCATGCTCAAGAACGTCGCGAGCCGCGACTTCTCCGTCGTCGTACTGATCTTTGCAGTGTTAGGCAAGCTCGACTGGTTCCTCTGGATGGCCGCAATGGGATCCGTGGTGTTCTCGATCCTCATGCTCTGGGTGATCAGACCATCCGCCACTACCCGTGCTTAAGATAGTCCTCCTCTTTGTCGGCCTTTTCACCCTCGGATTCCTCGTCTGGCATATCGGTCCCGAGCGCATCTACGATGCGGCATCGCAACTCGGGCCGGTTGCACTGCTCGTTCTGCTGATTCCCTCCACGATCATGTACGTCGTCGAAGCGTACGCTTGGAAAATCACGTTGGGTCCATCGGCGAAGAATATTCCGTTCTGGCGTGTGCTCGCGATTCGGACTGCCGGTGAAGTGGTAAATATGACCACGCCGACCGCCTACGTTGGGGGCGAACCGCTCAAAGCCTATCTGCTCAAAAAACATCATGTGCCGATGGTGGAAGGGCTTGCCTCAGTCGTCATTGCAAAAACAACGATGACGATTGCTGAAGTGGTCTTCATCCTCTTGGGCATCGCGCTCGCATTCTGGAAGGTCGGCGCTGACGGCTCATCCGGGCAGACTGTTGCAGCGGCGCTGGTCAGTGTCGGCCTGCTGGTGCTCGTGACCGCGGCGTTGGTGTTCGTGCAGCAGCAAGGACTCTTTACGTGGCTTTTGGGAGTTCAGAGGAAGATCGGGCTGAAGATCCGTTTTCTCGAAGTGCGTGAGAAGAAACTACGGTCGCTGGATCGAACCATCTTAGATTTTTACCGTGACAACCGCCTGACCTTTTGTTCCTCCATCGGGCTTTTCTTTGTCGGTTGGATGGCTGAGGCTTTGGAGGTCTACATCATCATTTATTTTCTTGGTGGTCCGGCTGTGGCGCTCTCCGCCATTTCCATCAGCGCGCTTTCCGTCTTTATAAAAAGCGGCACCTTCTTCATCCCCGGCAGCCTTGGTGCTCAAGACGGAGGCAATATGCTCTTGTTGAGAGCCTTTGGTTATTCCGACGTCACCGGCATCACCTTCGCGTTGCTCCGGCGGTTCCGCGAGTTGGTGTGGATCGGGCTTGGGCTGCTGTGCTTAATGCTCGCCGGCGGGAGCCCTGCGGTAATTCGAGAAAGTCGTGCCGATGACTTAGAGAATCGTTCCTGACGCCTGGTCATTTTTTGGGGTAAATCAGACCGTCCGCCGTGACCTATGCTTAAACTCGTACTCCTGTTTATCGGCCTCCTCACCCTCGGATTCATCGTCTGGCATATTGGTCCCGAGCGCATCTACGATGCGGCGGCGCAACTCGGGCCGGTTGCATTGATCGTCCTTCTCATTCCCTCCACCATCATGTACTTCATTGAAGCATACGGATGGAAAGTCACGCTTGGCCCATCAGCAAAGGATATTTCATTCTGGCGTTTGCTCGCGATCAAAACCGCCGGTGAAGTGGTGAACTTGACTACCCCGGCTGGTTACATCGGCGGCGAACCGCTCAAAGCCTATCTGCTTACGAAACATCATGTGCCGATGGTGGAAGGGCTTGCCTCGGTCGTCATTGCAAAAACGACGAAGACGATCGCCGAAGTGCTCTTCATCCTCTTGGGCATTACGCTCGCATTTCGGACGATTGACAGCGACGGCTCTTTGGGACAGACCGTCGTCACGGCGCTGATCAGTGTCAGTCTGCTGTTATTCGTGACCTCGTCGTTGGTGTTTGCGCAGCGGCAAGGATTCTTTACATGGTTATTGGCATTCACTCGGAAGCTCAAACTGAAGATTCGTTTTCTCGAAGCGCGTGAGGACAAACTACGGTCGCTGGATCGAATGATCTTGGAATACTACCGCCACAATCGTCAGGCCGTGTACTCCTCGACCGGACTATTCTTTCTGAGTTGGATGGCGGAAGCGTTGGAAGTATACGTCATTAT
>DATEPD010000204.1:0-8180 GCA_035273365.1 Nitrospiraceae bacterium
TTCGCCTCAGCAGCCGTCCTGGCAGACCCGAGTCTTGCGGACAAACCGGTGGCCGTTGGTGGACCAGCCCCGCGAGGAATTATCGCAGCCGCGAGTTATGCCGTTCGGTCATTCGGCGTCCACTCAGCCATGCCAACCGCCGAAGCCCTACGTCTCTGCCCTCATCTCATTCTCATTCCTCCAGACAGACCCCTCTATCGTCGGCTGCATGAACAGATGCAAGCCGTGACCGATCGGCTGTTTCCCTTGACCGAATGGAGCAGCATCGATGAGTTTTATGCCGACACGACGGAGCTCCAGACCCGCTATCCCGATCCTCGCTCGCTTGGGCAACTCGTGAAGGACACGCTCTTCGATGCCACCGGACTCCGTTGCACCGTCGCGCTCACCACCGGAAAGATGGTCGCCAAAATTGCAGCGGATAGTCACAAGCCGGATGGACTGGTGACGGTTCCACCTGGTACGGAGGCAGGATTCTTAGCGAGGCTGCCACTGCGCGCCATGCCGGGGATCGGTCCCAAAACCGCCGCACGATTGGAACCACTCGGACTCAAGACAATCGGCGAACTGTTGGACCAACGCTGGGATCAACCTCTGCGTCATATCTTCGGCACGCGTCTGCACTGGGTTCGAGAACTGGCGCAGGGGATCGACTACGAACCGGTGGTGGCCGATCGGGAATCCAAAAGCCTCAGCCACGAGACCACATTCGAACACGATACGCATGATCGTCCATTTCTTGAGCGAACCCTTCGCGGATTCCTCCGCGACCTGGCACGGGATCTCCGGCAGGATGGATTGGCTGCCGGATCCTGCACGGTGAAGCTGAAAAACACCCGTTTCGTCATTACCACCAAACAGCATCGCTTTCCGTACCCACTGAACTATGATCCCGATATGTGGCCGACCGTTCAACAAGCGCTACAGGAACTCGTTCGGCCCGGCACCGAGTACCGTTTGGCCGGGCTCGCACTCTCCTCCTTGACACCCGCGCCGCCCGGGCTGTTCGACCAACGGCGAACGAAAGCGATCGAGACGATGGACGCGCTGATCGCCAAGCATGGGTCGTCGGTGATTGGATTAGGAGGCGTGAGCCACGACGACACCGCGTAGTGCTATCTCTTTCCATCCGCCCGCACAGTCGGTATGATGCAAATATGTTCGTGAAAGTCGTGACCAGAGACCAGCTCGCCCCACTTCTTCACACGGCGCGGGCCCAAGGCAAGCGTGTCGTGTTCACGAACGGCTGTTTTGATCTCATGCATATTGGACACACCCGTTATCTGCAGGCGGCCAAAGACCTCGGTGACCTACTGGTTGTCGGCGTCAATAGTGACGCATCTGTCAGAAGTTTGAGCAAAGCTCCGGATCGGCCGATTGTCTCGGATACTCAGCGGGCAGAAGTAGTCGCTGCGCTCGGCTGTGTCGATTATGTGGTCCTGTTCAACGAGGCGGACCCTCATAGCCTGATCGCCGCATTGCAACCGGATGTCCTCGTCAAAGGGGGAGATTGGCCGGTGGAACGGATCGTCGGCCGCGAGATCGTCGAAGCACGCGGTGGAACCGTCCGTACCATTCCCTTAGTCCCCGGCGCTTCGACCACGTCACTTCTCCAACGTATTCGCTCAACCACAACATAAGCAGTGTCGGATATTATCTACTCAGCATCCCAGTGGTTCGTTCCTGTCGCCGCAGCACTGGCAGGCGAGACGGGCCGCCCCTCCGTCACCGGCTTGCACGGCTCGACCGCCGGACTTGCCCTCACCACACTCCTGCATCCTCGGGTCGGGGCACTGGGAAGTCGATCGTGGCTCATCGTCACCGGGTCGGACGAGGCGGCCGAACGCCTCTTTGACGACCTGCACTTCTTCCATGGTCTCATCGGCCTTCCGACTGCTCCCCTCGCCCTGTTTCCCAGATGGGAAACCTTGCCGTACGAGAGCAGCGCGCCCCATGTCAGTCTGATTGCACGTCGGATGAATACCCTGTATCACATTCGAACCGCACCCCAGACCTGGCTGGTCACCTCCATTGCGGCCCTGATGCAACGGCTGTTGCCCGTCACGACTTTCAGCGACACCACCTTGCAATTCAACCTAGGCGGCACGATAGAACGAGAGACTCTCATCGGAGGACTCTTCCGTCTCGGGTACCGGCGCGTCTCGGTCGTGGAAATTCCGGGCGAGTTCAGTATTCGAGGCGGCATTGTGGATATTTTCTCGACGGCCTATGCCGACCCTCTTCGTGTCGAATTTCTTGGGGAAACGGTCGATTCGCTCCGCCTATTCGATCCCGCCACTCAGAAATCCACTGCAAAAGTGAATCGGGCGGTCATCCTTCCCGCGCGCGAATATCTCCGCTCACAGAGTTCGCCGGATGCTCTGGCTCCCATTCCCTCAGATGCCGAGTGGCGCGCGCCGGATCTCTATTCCGACATGGACACCCTCTTCGACTACTTCAAAGAGCGGCCTCTCTTGGCCTTGGATCAGCCGGCTGCATTGGAGGGAGCCTGCGCGGACCTCTGGAGCAAAATCGATGACGGTTATCTCCGCCACGCCGATCGGGAGACGGTCATGCCCTACCCATCGCCGGAACGGTTGTTTCTCTCCTGGCCGGAACTGATGGCTCGCACGAATGGCTGGTCTACGCTCGCGCTCGAACCGCTGGCCCCGAGCGATGCGTCCTGGAATCCGGTCCAGGCCTTTCCCGCTCAGACCCCGTCCAGCGCCGGCCTCGGAGCTCGTGGAATGCCCTTCAGCCAGACTCTGGCCATCATGGACCACTTACGGGAGGAGTGCCGCGTCGTGCTCGTCGCGCGGAGTCGCGGCCAAGTGGATCGCTTGCTGGCGCTTTTGCGTGAACATGATGTGCCTGCAATGGAATGGACGACGAAAGCCTGGACCGATTCCAGTAAAACCAAAGCACCGTTTTACGCCCTACACGGCGATTTGTCTGCTGGATTTCTCGCGCCGGACTTGCGATTGGCCGTTCTGACGGAAGAGGAACTGTTTGCCAAAGGCGCACGCCACAAGCCGCAGGCGAAGAATAAAGCCGCGACCTTCCTTTCCTCGTTGGAAGACCTGAACGTAGGCGACTATGTCGTCCATGTCCAACATGGCATCGCCAAATATCAGGGCCTCAAGCGCCTCTCGGTGCAAGACTTCGACAGCGACTATTTGATCCTGGAATTCGCAGGCAGCGACACGTTGTATGTCCCGCTGGAGCGGCTCGATCATGTGCAGCGGTATAGCGGAGCGGACGGCCATGCGCCGAAGCTTGAACGTTTGGGGGGAACCAACTGGGCCAAAACGACCGCGCGGGTGAAGAAAGACATCGAAGAGATGGCCCACGAGTTGGTGGACCTTTATGCCAACCGGGAGCTCGTGACGCGCCATGCCTATGGATTCGACAGCACGATGTACCACGAGTTCGAGGCGGCGTTTGAGTATGAGGAAACGGCGGATCAACTCAAAGCGATCGAAGACATTACGCACGACATGGAGTCCAGCAAACCAATGGACCGCCTGGTGTGCGGCGACGTTGGGTACGGAAAAACGGAAGTAGCCATGCGGGCGGCATTCAAGGCAGTGGAAGATAATCGTCAGGTGGCAGTGCTTGTTCCCACGACGTTGTTGGCCCACCAACATTACGACAACTTCGCTGAACGGTTCGCGCCGTTCCCGGCTCGCGTGGCCTTGCTCTCCCGCTTCCAATCGCCGAAGGAGGCCAAAGCCATTCTCAAAGATGTGGCGGGCGGCGGCGTCGACGTCGTCATCGGAACACACCGGCTGATCCAGAAGGATGTGGTGTTCCGCGACCTGGGGCTCGTCATCATCGATGAGGAACAGTGGTTCGGCGTCAAACACAAGGAACGTCTGAAGCAACTCCGTACCCAAGTCGACGTCTTGACGCTGACAGCCACCCCGATTCCTCGCACCTTGCAGATGGCCATGGCGAGCGTGCGTGATCTCTCGATCATCGAAACCCCTCCGGCAGGCCGCTTGTCCATACGCACACAGGTCGTGCGATCGAACGATACACTCATCCGAGAGGCGATATTGCGCGAATTGGGACGGGGCGGACAGGTCTATTTCGTCCATAACCGAGTCGAAACGATGGAGAAGACAGGAGCCTGGCTTCAGCGACTCGTGCCCAACGCGCGCATCGTGATGGCTCATGGGCAGATGAACGCCAAACCGCTCGAAGCCGTGATGTTGAAGTTCTTTCGCCGAGAGGCGGATGTGTTGATCGCGTCGGCCATTATCCAATCGGGAATCGACGTGCCCCATGCCAACACGATCTTCGTCAATCGTGCCGACATGTTCGGCCTCGCGCAGTTGTATCAATTGCGCGGACGAGTAGGACGAAGCGGCGACCAAGCCTACGCCTACTTCCTGGTCCCCGACGAGGGACGGTTAAGCGACGATGCCCAGAAACGCCTCACCGCGATTCAGCAATTTACCGAGCTGGGAGCTGGCTTCCGCATCGCCGCAGCGGATATGGAAATCCGGGGAGCCGGCAACCTCCTCGGTAAACAGCAATCGGGGCATATCGCGGCCATCGGACTCGATCTATACATGCGGATGGTCGAGCAGGCTGTCCAGCGTCTCAGAGGCCAGGTCGTGGAAGAAGAGCCGGATCCCACCCTCCGGCTCAACGTCTCCGCTTTTATTCCGGATGAATACATCGCTGATCCTCACCAGCGCCTCTCGTGTTACAAGCGACTCTCGTCCTGTACCCAAGTCGGAGATCTCGCCTTACTGCATGGCGAAATACAGGATCGGTATGGGCTGGCCCCGGACCCTGTCGAGCGATTGTTCGAAGTCATGCAGATCCGGCTCCAGGCCAAAGCCTTGCGCCTGATCTCGATCGAACTCAAAACCCACTCTGTCCTTGTCACGCTCGACGCCAAGAGTCGGGTCTCAAGTCAAGCGATGCACCGGATGATGGACCTGTACAAGAAACGGATGTGCTTCTTATCTCCGCTGTCGTTCGAACTCCAGATGCCGCATCAGGACTGGGCTTCCATCTTTCGAGAACTCACCACAACCTTGCAAAGCCTGGGGGGCTGTGATACCAACACCACAATGCCCCCGCAACCATCCCGCGAACAAGGTCTCACTCGTCTATGACTCGAGCATCGAACGGATCCGTGAACGTCGTCGCTGTCCGCCTTGTCTCCCTGTTCGCCGGCATCCTCTGTGGCAGCCTCCTACTGATCGCAGGCTGTGCGCCACCGCCCGAGGAAGGCGTGCTGGCCTTGGTGAACGGCCGACCGATCACACAGACTGATTTCGATACTCGCTGGGGAGAACTGGCCGAGGCCACAAGGGCACGGTATGAGAAAGAAGGAGGGAAGCGCCTCTTCCTCGACGAACTCATCACCCGCGAACTGCTCATGCAGGAAGCGCGCAAGCTAGGACTCGACCAGAACGATGTCATCCGCGATCGAGCGCAACGCTACAAGGAACAACTGATTCTCGACGAGCTCCTCAAGGATCGGATCAAGGCCAAGGTCGAACTTTCGAAGGAGGAATTGGACGCCTTCTACGAGAAGCATGCTCATGAACTCCTAACACCATTGAAAGTACGAGTGTGGCAGATGCTGCTGCCGAATGTGTCAGCTGCGAAAGATCTCGAACACCAGGTCAACCAAGGGGGCGACTTCGCCAAGTTTGCGCAACGCTATTCTATCGACGGCAAGACGAAGGCAAAGGGGGGCGATCTCGGTCCCTATCACCAAGGATTGGTCATCCCCGAAGTCGACGCCGTTATTCACACTCTGAAGCCCGACATGATCAGTGCGCCGATCAAGACCGAGGCCGGCTATTACCTGGTCAAGATCACGCCGCTCGACAAAGAAATTATTCAGGCGGACGTGGCCGTTCGTGAACGCCTCCGACAAGAATTGCTCAATGAGAAACGCCGAAAACGTTTTGACGGCGTGATCGCCGACATCCGCGCGAAGGCGGTCATCCGCCTCGCCGACGCATCCCGCTATGTCACCGACGACGTCCACGCACGCTGAAACGTTACGGATCGAAATTGCCTTCCCCAACCCGCATTATCATGAGCACTTCTTCTGCAATCGCGGATTCGCTGCTGTGACAAACCTTCGGCGGCCAGGGTTCGCCACTCGTTCCTTCGATGTACTGTTTAAGTACGCTTAGGGTCTTCATGGCTCCGCGTGCCCGTCTCGGTCCCCTTCCTCACCCCCTCCCCCCAGAGGAAAGGGTAGGAGCAACGAACCGCCATGAATAATTCGGGATAGACTCCTCAAGTCCTTTGCAATTCGTGTACAATCTGTCACACCTTCGCCGACCGGCCTATCCCATCGGCGCGTGGCGAGTCCCATATTCATGTTCACCATCCGTCCGTTCATCACGATGAAACCAAGCTTGCTGAGATATCTCGTCTTCTTCGCGCTTGGGCTGATCGCACAGGCGTCTCTTCTGTCAGCCGCACAGGTAGAAGATGGGATCATCGCAATCGTCAACTCAGACCTCATTATGCTGTCTGAGATGAAACGGGAACTCGCTCCGGAGCGAGAGCGGATTCAGAAAGAGTACAGTGGAAACGGCCTTGCTCATCGGCTCAAGACTGCGGAATACATGGCGCTCACCTCAATGATCGAGCGCAAGTTGCAACTCCAGGCAGCCAAGGCTCGAGGGATCTCCGTCACCGATGAGGAGGTTCAGCAAGCGCTTCGGCAAATGAAGCAACGAGGGGGAATGCTCGACGAGACGAACCCGGCAGACATGAAGAGCGTCCGAGAACAGCTTATGCTGCTCAGGATCTTCGACCGCGAGGTGCGGAACGGGGTGATGGTCGCAGACACCGACATGAAACGGTATTTCCAGGAACACCGCGATCGGTTTGCGCTCTCGGAGGAATACACGCTCAGCCAGATCCTCATTCGACCCCGCTCACCCGACGATACGGCCGACGCAAAGGAGAAGGTGCGTGAAGTGATGACACGGTTGAAGCAGGGGGAATCTTTCGAGGATGTGGCGCTGCGCTTTTCCGACGGCCCGAACGCCTCACACGGAGGGCACCTGGGATTGGTGCGGCAGGGGGAACTCTTACCGGGGATCGAGCAAGCCATCTCACGCCTGGTGCCGGGCGGCATCTCGGATGTGATCGAGACCTCGGATGGCTTTCATATCATGCGGCTGGAGGACAAGAAACCCAAACAGTTCCGCCCGTATGAGGAGGTTCGTACAGAAATCCAGGGACTCGTCTTTCAGCAGAAAAGCGAGGATGTCTTTCAAGCATGGCTGGCGGAGCTCAAGAACAAGGCCTACATCGAGATCAAGTTCGAATCCGCTCTTTCAGGACCGCCCACAACCGGTCACGTCCCTCGCCCGTCACCGAAGAGTAAGGAATAACCCCCTCGACCACTCCTAGCCCTTCCTGCAGCCGACGAAGCGCACCGACACGCTCGCTCATTTTTAACTTGTCCACTTTCGTCGCCACCACGACGGGGGGGCGTCCAACAGACGAGAGCCACGCGATCGTCTGACTATCTTGCTCGCTCAGCACCCGACATTCCACCAAGACCACCACGGCGCGCAACTGTGCATTCCCATCGAGATACTGCTCAATTAATGGCGCCCACTGAGCCCGTAGCGCTTTCGACACCTTCGCGTATCCATATCCTGGCAAGTCCACCACCACGAATCGCGCCAACCCGGGATCGTCGCTGGTGATCAGGAAGAGGTTGACCAAGCGGGTCTTTCCCGGCGTCCGGCTCACCTTGGCCAGTCCTTTACGCTGCAAGAGGGAATTGATGAGAGAGGACTTGCCGACGTTCGACCGCCCGATGAAGGCCACTTCCGGAAGTTCGCCTTTCGGAAACTGTTCTGGTCCCGCACAACTTCTGATAAACTCGGCTGTAAGGATTCTCATGCCGGACCCATCCACCAATCAGACCCTATGAGATTGACAGAGGAACTCACTGTCTCTCTGATACGCAGCCTCTAATGCGGAAGTCAACCTCCCGATCCCGCGTGAAGGCCTTCCTGATCATCGGCCTCTGCCTTCCGGTCGGAGCCATCCTCTTCTTCTGGCTGCTTGCGATGCCCAACATTTCGGCCTTACGCACGACCAATCCAACCGTGACAGCCCTGATGGAAGCACGACAGGCTCAGGCTGAGACACAGGGCCGCACGATTGGACGC
>DATEPD010000205.1:0-7176 GCA_035273365.1 Nitrospiraceae bacterium
AAGACCTCGGACATTCCCCTCCTTACTCCGGATGACCATAACAGCATTCCTCCACAGGGTTAATCAATGCGACAGTATGAGTTGAACGCAACATTGTACACTATCCGTTCCGAGGGCTTCAAAGACTAATAGCCCCCGTCAGCTTTCACCCAAGCGAGCCTGAAGGGAGACCAATACGTATGACCCTGACGCGCGTCTTAGCCTACTAGGAACTGGATTTTCGAACTGCCGCCTCGGACTCCAAGGTCCCGAGCCAATAGTTCTGGAGCTTCAATACCAACCGGCTAGCCGCTTGCTCAAATGACACGACACGCAGCGTATTCGGCGCGCCCTCGTACGTCGGAGGCCATATTCGCCGCTGATCCTGAGGACGTAGGTAGACAGCCGGATACCATTGATTGATCCCTCGCGCACTCGGACAATCCAGTGTGGCCCAGCCCCTTCCTTCCGCCTGCATCACGGCCTGATGGTGTTTCAAATCCAAAAGGACAAACTCCAGCAACGACCAGTTATCTCGACGAAATCCTGGCTGCGCGTGCGTGGCCAATCCCAGAAACAGCGTCACGGGATATTCTTGCTCAGTACTAGAGGCAATCACGACGGCCAGATAGTCGAATCCACGTTGCCGCCCCAGTTCTGCGAACTGAGCCCAATCCCCATGCAGCTGCGGTCTGATCCGGCCGGCTGGAATCATCTCTTGTATCGTCACAGGAATCGCTCGATTCAGGTCCCCTAGTAGGCGTTCTCCGAGGCGAGTCATGGCTTCTTCCGGAAGATTCGAGGCCTCGCCTTGCCCAGCTGTATCCGACACCACGACAAGTCCTGCCTGTAGTGGTCGCTGTGTGATCCTGATGAACGCCTCGTCGCCTGCCTGGTACCCTGAAGACACATAGTCGCCGATCCGCGCAGGCGGAATGGGGGCGGCACAAGATACCAAGAATACCGCGCTGAGCATGAGACTAAGCAGATTGAACAGATGATGCATCCCCCACGCTCCCGATCATGCCGGTTCGTTCGTTGCTTTACGCTTGCACGTTCGCTCCCCATCGTCCGTTCTGTCAAGTCCAGCAGGCCCCTCACCCTTGCAATCCTTCTTGCGGTTCGCTACTCTGTTTGACCTAGGCTCTGATCCGGCGCTGTCGCCCCTCACCACTACACGATTGGTTCCCGTGCCTTGTAAAAACTTTTCAGGCACTGTCCAATGGTCCATCATTCTTCCTGCCTATAACGAGGCTGGTCGCATTCTTCCTTATCTTCGAAGCATTACTTCATTTATGCAAGATCGAGGACAGTCTTACGAGGTGCTCGTGGTTGATGACGGCAGCACCGACACCACGGCCTCCATCGTTGAGTCGCTAGCTTCATCAGCTCCGGAGATTCAACTGCTTCGGGCACCAATGCGCCGAGGGAAAGGCGCGGCGGTACGACGAGGGATGCAAGCCGCCGTTGGACGGCTACAACTATTTGCCGATGCGGACGGTGCGACTCCAATTCAGGAACTCGCTCAGCTCGAACAGGCCGTGGCAAACGGTGCCGACGTGGCCATTGGATCGCGCGCACTCGCCTCCCAGTTGCCAGGCTATGCAGTCCAGACCCGCTGGTATCGGATCATTCTGACCACCCTCTTCAAGTCAATCGTACGGCAGAGCAGCCTCAGAGGGATTACCGACACACAATGCGGCTTCAAACTGTTTCGTCAAACTGTGGCAGCAGACCTCTTCAGAGTTTCCTCGATCGACGGCTATGGCTTCGATCTCGAACTACTCTATGTCGCACAACAACGCGGATACCACATCGCAGAAATTCCGGTGAATTGGTCCCATCAGCCCAACTCAAAATTTCGCGTCATCAGAGATAGCTTCGCCATGCTGCACGAATTGGCCGCGATCAGACGGAATGGGAGCAAAGGCCATTACGCTACCCCATCGCAAACACGAGACTCTCATCAAACCGCAGTGAGCTGACCAGGACTCCCTCTACAAATAGGAAGCCGCGTTTCTCCAACCTTCACCCGGATAGTGACTCGTCAATCACCGCTTCTATAGCGTGATCATATTCCCGCTTCCATGTCATCTTACTCATGAACGAAGACCTCGTTCAGCAAGCCGAAACCGAATAGCTTCTCAAGACCCACCGCCTCTGTGGAGCGCTCAGGCTCAAGGCAACGTCATCACTTAAAATGGCCGATGGCCTGTTGCATTCACCCTGACATTTCGGTACGGTCCCCGGCTGAATTCCGATAGCCGAACCAGTCACGGCAGACAACTTCTTCAGACCATGCTCACTGAACAGCACCCAACAAACTCACCTCATCGATTCATGATGCATTGGACCTTCTTCTTGAGTCTCATCATCACCGTGGGTGGGCTGTGGGGATGCGAGAAGATCACTTCAGCGTTTCACCGAACCCCCTTGCCGGATATGGGTCCGCGTCTCGCCAACTCTGTCAAGCTGACCTTCGATCCTTCCTTCACGAATCTCAAAATGCAATACATTGATGGGTGCAACAGCCCACACGAGCTCAACGTAGGGGAAGACATCGAATCGATCGTGATTGACGCCGCCGCTCAAAACTTTACTGCCGTGACAGTCATTGGTGGAATCGCTGCACCGGTCCGGCACGATACGGAGATCATGGTCACACTCCAACGATCTGGGCTCAAACTCTGGCGCGATGGTGTCTATGATCGAGTACCTGCCGACATGATCCTCGAGACCCTCTTAACCTTTAAAGATTCCGCGGGAAGAGAAATTGGCCAGCGAACCGTTTCCATCACACACCAGCAACGCCTTATTCTAGAACAGCTGCAACGCCGATGTGATTACGGCAATATTGGGGAGTTTGTGCATGACGCTGGGATTGCCCTCGCAACGCAATTCATTGGTGCCGTCCGGACACAGTTAGCAACGACGGGTGGAACTCCCTCGGCAAGCGTGGACACCTCGCCAGCGAGACCCGTTCCACCAATGAATCCCATACCAGCCCCAGACACCCGATCGACGCTCTCATTCAAGGCCACTGTACTGGACGAGAACAGTAATTTGATCTTCGAGGGAGGTGAGCGCATTCTCATACGCATCGGCGTGGTGAACGGAGGAGAGCAGGAACTTCAGGGTGTGACTGCCTCCTTGACGGGAACCGCCACAGTACTCGCGCAATTTTCTACCACCACACTGGTAGTCGGACAACTGCAGCCTGGACAGTCCCGTTCGATCGAATTTGTAGCGATGTTGCCGCAGTCCATCCAGGAACAGAAGGCTGAGGTCCACGTGGCTGTCTCTGCGATAGGAACACATACTCAGCCGCCGACTCAAACCTTCGCCCTATCGATTCAGCCTACCGACCTCACAGCCGACAGTGTGGATATACTCCCTATCGCGGACACTGGATTTCGGCAGCCCCACACCTACCTGATCTCAATCGGGATTGGGTCCTATCGAGACCAGCAGGGTCCATCCCGTAAGTTCGCGACATTGGATGCCGAGATGGTTTCGAGCTATTTCCAGACGCTCGGTGGATTGCCTGCCTCCAATGTTCGTCTGCTGCAGGACCGGAAGGCCATACGTTCGGATATCGACGAAGCCCTGCTAGATTGGCTACCGCCTCATATGAATAGGGATGCGGTTGTCATTGTCTACTTCGCCGGTCTGGCTTCTGTCTCTCCGACCGGAGAGACCTTCCTAATACCGTACGATGGAACCGCCACAAGCACCTCGCGGACATATCCGCTTAAGAATTTGGAAGCCGCGCTGTCTCGCTTACGCGCGAAACAGACGGTGTTTCTGTTCGATGGCATTGTGTCGCGTATAGGGTCGGATAGCCAAACCAAGACCGTTCTTCCCGAATGGAATCCCATGGGGAGCTCGACTCTTCACGTTATCGGAACCAGCGGCATCGGGCGGGGCTTGGAGGACGACCAGCACCGGCATGGGCTGTTCACCTATTATCTGCTGCGGGCACTGCGCGGCGAGGCCGATACCAATCGGGACGGCGACGTGACACTCGGCGAAACGGTAACCTATCTCAGTCAGAAAGTACGCTGGGCCTCTAAGACCCACATGAATCAGGAGCAACGCCCCTTCGCTGCTCCGGCGATCCACCCAACGGATCCTTCTGCGGCCTTGATTTTAACCAAGCTTGCCGCGATCCAAGGTACAGAAGGCCACTAACGGATACTGAAATACCCCTCTCCTTACTCACCAAATCCTCGGCAGGCCGCAACATCTCCTAGCTCGCGGCATGTGTCTCACCTCTTCCACGGAGTTCCCCCCAAGACAACATGATATGGATCGGAAAACAAAAAAGAGGGTGAAGGATTGAATCCTCCACCCTCTTGAACTCACCGCCGCAGCGAAATTACTCGCCTTTGCAGAAACTCCGCTCGTAGTTGATGATCGTCCAGGCCTCTTCTTCGGTAATCGCAGCTGGAATCAAGGGGACCATTCCTGTGCCCGCACTACCGTTCTTGATCACCCAGAAGAGTTCACCATCTTTCCGTTTCTTGTGGAACTTACAGTTCGTGAAATTGCGTGGAGCCGGATTCAGAATCTTACCGGCCTCACCCAGGCCATCCCCGTCTTTACCATGGCAATTGAAGCAGGTACCTTTTCCCTCGAACAGTGCCTTTCCTTTGGCGATGTTCTCCGGGGTCGTGGCGACCGGATTCTTCATGGCCCTCGCGTCGGCCATCTGGTCCGCTGGAACACGGGCTTTAAGCGGGTCGCGCTCTTCGGCCGCGTACGCGGAGACCGACAGTAGCATCAGCGCTGCGCTGATTCCCAGGAACTTAGAAAAATACCCCATCAGACTTCCTCCTTTGTGTTTAACTACCCCACATGAACTCGGCCTCTGACCGCTGCTCATGAAATTCATATCAAAGCGACAAAACGCGGGCGAATATAACAATGGCCTTCCACTCATGTCAAGCAATCCACGGTGTTACCTGACACAACATTTGTCCCTTCCTTTTTCCCTTTCGTCCCCGCTCACGAATTCAATTCCAACGCATCGGCATGTGTCACGCCTATCGAATAACAATCAAAGCTCGTGCCAGAACACCTACACAGGAGGTACGATATTTCGGCTAGTTATGAGCATGTGCATTTCAGCAGGCTTCTAAACCCTAACAGGGTGACACCATTGCGCCTCAGTCTCTGCTGCAGTGCCCCACCCATTGATATTGCATGCTCTAAAATTATAGGCGCAACAAGTCAAGATGGGCCATGATGAACACGTGCTGTAATCGAATAGACGAAGCTGATGAGGAGCTAACGCTTTATGACAATATCGCGGGCGACTTTTCCGCTCGGACCAAAGGGCTTTTGAGGTTGGCCATTGAGTTCGGCTTTGACGCCCCCGGCATTACCAAGTGTCAGGACAAACTGGTCCTGGCCTTTCCATCTAGCCTTTTCCCCAGGTCGGAGCAGAGCCTCTTGAGGACTGCCGCCATCGATTTGAACGACCACCCAACTCAGCTCTGTCGCCTCAAGATCCAGTGCCAACTGTCCTTCTGTTGCTCCAGACCCTTCAAGTGAAATTCCTCCAAGCGGCCCATCGCTCCCCAGCGATGAAGGACTCGGAGCCACCGGTTCTGGCGCAGTCGAAGCTGTGACTAAGGGGCTCGTCACTGGTTCAACAGTTTTTTTTGCGCCTGTCTCAACAGGTGCGACAGGGGGTTCGCTCGGTTTGGCCTTGGGAGCCGACGGGACCGCCTCGGCCGGCTGGCTTGGCGGGGCGTCCTGAGATTCCGGAATCGGTGGAGGAATCCGCTTGGCCGCGGAGGTCGGAATGTCTGAACTCGAACGACGGACCAGAAGTGACGACTGTTCACGGCTTAAGAGGAAGATGAGCGTGACAAGCGCGATGCCGATCGCGATCGCAACGGCCTTTCGATTGGCTTTACGCTTTCGCTCTTCTTCCGCCTGCCTGACTCTCAACCTTTCCCGCTCGACATGCTTGTCATAATAGGCACCTGCCGATTGGTCGAATCGGTGGATCGCATCGTCTTCATCAAGCCCGAGGGATCTGGCATAGGATCGGACGAACCCGCGCGCAAACACTTGATCGGGCAACTTGGCGAAATTCCCATCTTCCAACGCCTTTACAAAATCAGTCCGAATTCGTGTTTTGGATGCGACTTCGTCGATTGTGAGCCCTTTGGTCTCTCGCACTTGCCTGAAAAATTCGCCGATTGATTCCATCGGTGTCTCTCTACGGCTTGATCCGTGTCAGGAGTTCCTTCGCAGCTGCGGCATACTCACCGCCCTTATCGAGCGTCGTCACCTTCGTCAACTCTTCTCTTGAGCGTCGTTCGAACCCCAACTTGTAATATACGCGCCCCAACTCCAAGTGCAACAGAGCCGGTGGAACGTTGGGTGGATTGACTACCAAGGCATCCTCAAACGCTTCCATCGCACCCTGATAATCATTTTCGTGAGCGAGCACCCGGCCAAGATGGAATCGGGCCAGATCCGGCGTAACATACAAGGGATTGGTCAGCGCTCGACGAAATGCAGCAATCGCTTCCTTCCATCGCCCCTGTTTCTCCAAGACTTGGCCCAGATACGTGTATGCTTCCGAGTAATTCTCATCGAGTGTCGTCGCAGCCTTCAGTTCTTGCTCGGCTTGGGACAGTTTACCCTGCAGCGCCAGAATATGGCCGAGCCCGTATCGTGCTTCTTTGTTGTCAGGATCGAGCGCCACCGCCTTCTGGAATGCCACAAACGCCTTCTGCTGATCCTGCTCCAGGCTCGCGACGCCTTCCTGGTAATATCCTTTTGACTTCTGTGCCGAGCCTTCTGATGTGGCGCAACCAGGTAGCCATCCGATCAACAAAGCCAATACAAGCAATGGATGTGAGAACGATCGAACCCATGAACCCACCCAGTGAATCTGCCTCACGAAATGTCCTCGAAATGAGTCAACTGCTTGAAGGCTCGAAACCGTTCTTCAACTTCTTTGTAGTCCAGGATTCGCAATCGGTCAAGACTAAAGGCTTCTACGGTAAATGACGCCATGACGCTCCCGAAAATAATCGCTCGCTTGAAGGCCTCGACTGAACGATTCCCGGTAGCCGTCAGGTAGCCCAGAAACCCACCGGCGAAGGTATCCCCCGCACCGGTTGGATCGCGCACGTCTTCAAGCGGAAAGGCCGGAGCCCCAAACACCTGTTTCTC
>DATEPD010000206.1:0-6153 GCA_035273365.1 Nitrospiraceae bacterium
GAAGTAGGCAACACGTTCGTCTAGTTCCTCTTCGATGCCTGTAATCGCCCGCTCATACCGATCCGGCGCAATGAGATAGTGCGTGTTCGGATAGATTGCCACTTTCGGAAGCCTCCTGAGCGACTTCCCCGTGAGCGGATCAATTTCGTGAATCGCGTCGATCACGTCACCGAACAACTCAATCCGCACAGACACCGCGTCATTCGAAGCCGGAAAAATCTCGATGACGTCCCCTCGGGCACGGAAGGTCCCCCGGTGGAAATCCATATCATTGCGGGCATATTGAATCTCGACCAGCTTAGCCAGAATCTTCTCCCGCCGAATTTCCATCCCCTCTTCGAGGAATACCACCATCTCATGGTAAACGTCCGGCGACCCCAGGCCATAAATACAAGAAACCGACGAGACGATCAGCACGTCGTCCTGCTGGAGCAGTGCAGCCGTCGCCGCATGCCGCATCTGATCGATCGCATCGTTGACGGATGCGTCCTTGGCAATGTACGTGTTGCTTTGGGGAATATAGGCTTCCGGCTGATAGTAATCGTAGTAACTGACGAAATACTCCACGGCGTTGTGGGGGAAAAATTGTTTGAACTCTTGATAGAGCTGACCGGCCAACGTCTTGTTATGGACCAGAACCAACGTGGGTTTCTGCACCTGCGCCACCACATTGGCCATAGTATAGGTCTTACCGGATCCGGTGACACCGAGCAGGGTTTGGTGCTTGCGGCCAGCCGTAATCCCGGCCACCAACTTATCGATGGCCTGGCCTTGATCTCCGCAGGGCTTGAATGGGGCTTCAAGTTGGAACGGCGGCATGAGACGACCTTTCGGTCGTTATCTTACCATCGAAAACAGCGCTGCGCGCAACAGCGCACGCACAAGGCAGATACCGACAGGACACCACCGGCCCTTCCCGGGTCCGGTGACGTAACGGTTTCGTTAATATCGTGAGTGCCTGGAACCACCGACCGAAGCTCCCGGCCTATGAGTTGTTCCCCGGTTTTCGCCCTCGCGGAGACGTCTGCCGGAAGGTTCGGCACCTCGGCGGAGTCTCTGGCGAGGAGCCTGCTGTTCACTGATCGGCATCGGGACCGGAGCGGGGAGAGCAACAAGTACGGGAAGCGCGAGTTTCTTTGTCTCGATTCTCAACTGCCTCACCATCCGGAGATACTCCCGCTCCTCAGACTGAGACAGAATCAAGAACGTCGCCCCTACCTTCTCTGCTCGACCGGTTCGCCCTGTCCGATGGACGTACGAATTCGGATTGGTCGGCAACTCATAATGAATCACCTGGGCCACATCCTGAATATCGAGGCCTCTAGCTGCCACATCAGTCGCCACGAGCGAACGGAGTCGACCTGCCCGAAAGGCACCGAGCGTCCGTTCCCGCTGCGCTTGGCTGTGATTGCCGGTTAACGCACCGACCGAAGCTGGTTCTCCACCTAAATGGGACGCCAAGCGTCGCACCTTATACTTTTGATCACAGAATACCATCGACCGTTCGCCACTTGTCACGGTCTGGAGCAGCGTATGCACGAGTTGCGTGCGCGCATGCTCCCCAGGTACGACATAATAGGCATGTACGATCGTGGTGGGCGTGCTAATCCCTGGGTCGACAGAGATGCGAGCGGGATCGCGTTGCATGCTCTGTGCGAGCGTCTGAATGTCCCCCGAAAATGTTGCGGAGAACAATAGCGTCTGGCGTTCAGCCGGGAGGAGGCGAATGATCCGTTGAATGTCCCGCAGGAATCCTCTATCCAACATCTGATCGGCCTCGTCCATCACGAGAAACGTCACGCCACCCAACTTCAAGTGACCGGAGCCAGCCAAATCGAGCAACCGTCCTGGTGTACCAACTACCACCAGCGGCGGTCGCTGCAATGCACGGTAATGGCGTTCGATCGGCGTCCCGCCATACACCGACAACGAGGTCACGGACATCGGAGCATACTTGCGCAGCTCCATTTCGATCTGGAGCGCCAATTCCCGCGTGGGCGCCAACACCAGAAACTTCGGTCCTGACGCGTGGCTTGTTCTGGACATAGTATAGGGGCCAGGCGCGGGAACAGAGGCCTCCCGTCGCATGACCTGCTCGATAATCGGCAGCAAAAACGCCAGAGTTTTTCCGCTCCCGGTTTTGGCTTGCGCCATGATGTCCCGACCTTTCAGTGCCAAGGGAATGGCAGCCTGTTGCACCGGCGTGGGTATCGTCAGACCGGCCTGTGTCAGGCGCTGGGTGAGGGACTGGGGTAGATTCATATCAGCAAACGTAGACATAAGACTCCTTGTATGGAACATACTTCCTGGGACTGCGCGGTCCGGCCTGGTCAGAAGCCCGAGAAACGCATCGAGTTGATTGGCAATTCTAGGAAGGAAATAGCGGGGCTGCCCGATAGGCAGCCCCGACGTGTGCTCACTCGTTGCGGCTTAGTACCGGTCGCCACCACCACGGCCGCCACGGCCGCCGCCACCACCACCAGTACGTGGCTCTTGGGGACGTGCTTCGTTGACAGTCAACGTGCGGCCACCCAACTCAGTGCCATTTAATGCGGTGATCGCCGCCTGCGCTTCTGCATCCGAGGACATCTCCACGAACCCAAACCCGCGGGACTGGCCGGTGAACTTATCTGTAATAATCCGAGATGATGTCACCGCTCCATGCACAGCAAACAGATCGCTCAGCTGTTGCTCGGTTGTTGAATACGGCAAACCCCCGACATAGATCTTCGAACCCATTGGGCTCCTCCTTTGAGAATATATGTTGTCTTGGACTCGAGAACAAAGTGAGGAAGGAAGGGGCCGAAGATGCAACCACCATGGCGGCTCAAGGCTGGCTTCCGATCAAATTCCCGGGCAGAACCAAAACAACATCTGTCTTAGGCCTTGTCACTCCCTCTGGCATCACCACCAGGCCTTTCGCGATGATACATGAACGCACTCTACTCCTTAGCCCTTTCAAATGCAAGCGATGACACAATCACGTGGGATGCAGTGCGTCCTTCTCACTAAGACACGGCGTGGCAATACCAGTCTCCCGCGAGGCATTCGGAGGGGTGTAGATGCTTGAAGTTCTGTTGTGCGGTGACGGCTATTCCGTAGCCGGCTAGACTTCACGCTAGTGGTACATTCCCTCACGTGTATCTTCTCGTTTTCTTCTTACGCCGGTGGCCGTTTCTTGATATCGAGAATATCTTGCTGGAACCGGTCACGGGCCGCCAAGATAACCTTCCGCCGTTTCCACCGACCCCAGGTCCACCATCGAAGACGATCTCGAAACGTCACGACCGGTGCTGGAGCGCTTCCACCTGGTGCATGCTGAAAGTCATAGCCCTGGTGCGACCCGCGCCCCTCAAAGAAGCGGCGGTAGAGATGATCGTATAATCCTTTGCCTGAATCGCCTACACCCACGGCATCCTCCCTACAATAACAGGTCCAAGTGCTGGCTCTCCGTCACCGGGGACGAACAGGTTTGACGTTGACAGACATAGGCCGTTGGCTGGCCGTTCACACTCATCTTTCCTTCAGCAAGCGGCAGGCCTGACTCCCCGGCACGAGGAGACAGTTCAGCCACCAGCACCATACGATTCGGCAGATAGCGTCGATGGATGGTTGAGAGCAACGCCTCGGTCTTCGTATCGCCACGAGTTCCGACCACAACAATCTCTTGTGGTGTCGTCAAGTACCAATCCAACGCGCAGAGCATGGCCGAAGAGCCGTAGGCATTGTGTTCCATCACGCTCCTGAACAACCGGAACAGTTGCTCGGCCCGGTCATGATATTTCTGCTCTCTTGTGAAAGAGAAAAGTCTCAACAAGACCAAGGCCACAATGGCATTGCCGGAAGGAAGCGCGCTATCGGTACCGGACTTCATGCGATGGAGGAGGGTTTCGTGGTCGCGGCTGGTGTAAAAGCACCCACCCACTGCCTCATCCCAATAACGCTCCAGCAAATGGTTCGTCACCTCGCGGGCTTGCTCCAGATACCACCGATGCGACGTTGCCTCGAACGCGTCCAGCAATGCAGCGGCCAGAAAGGCTGCATCGTCCAAATATCCGTTCAAGCGCCCCTTCCCCGCCGTGACCGTACGATAGACTCGTCCGTTCTCGACTGCATAGTCCAATAGGAATGTGAGCGCCCGTTCCCCAGCCGCCAGGTACGAGGGAACCCCGAACGCCTGATAGGCATCGAGATAGGCGGAGACCATCATCGCATTCCAGCTTGTGAGGATGTTGTCGTCCCGCTGCGGCATAGCCCGTTGCTCGCGCGCTGCAAGCAACTTCATCCTGGCAGGACGCAACGAGGACTCCACCTCTTGTTGGGCATCGGGCCCTAGCTGAATCGCACCGAGCCGATTCAACACGTTCTTGCCTTCGAAGTTGCCGCTTTCCGTCACCCCATAGTGTCGGCAGAATTCCTTTGCCATGTCGACACCCAGCACCGCGGCAATCTCTCCCGGCTCCCAGACGAAGTAGGTTCCCTCGTGCCCTTCACTATCGGCATCCTGCGCAGCAAAGAACGCGCCGTCCTTGTTTGAGAGTTCACGACGAACATATTCCAGGGTTTCTTCCACGACCTCACGAAACCGAGAATCTTTGGTGATACGCCATGCATCCAGATAGATCCGCACCAGTTGCGCATTGTCGTAGAGCATCTTCTCGAAATGGGGAATCAACCACTGGCCGTCCACCGAATAGCGGTGGAACCCGCCGCCGAGATGATCATAGATCCCTCCGGCTGCCATCGTTCTTAACTGTAACAATACTTGCTCTTGATGGGAGAGTTCCTTCGTCCTGGCCGTCTGACGGAGCAATAGGCTGAGCGGGGGAACCGTTGGAAATTTCGGCCCTTCACCAAATCCGCCATGGACCGGATCAAAAAACTGCCCTAAGCTCTTGGCCGCCTCATCGAGCAAACGATCGGTCAACGGATCGGTCGACGGCTCCGGTGTTCCAACTCGCAACAATCCTGTTTTCACCTTTTCCACATTTTTGCGGACATCGTCTCGATGATTCCGATAGGCTTCGACGACACCGCGCAAGACTTCAGGAAATCCCGGCAGGTTGTAGCGTGGCACCGGCGGAAAATATGTGCCCCCATAAAACGGTTCCTGGTCAGGCGTCAGAAACATCGTCAGAGGCCACCCGCCGCCTCGTCCCAGAAATACCTGTGCCGACTTTTGGTAGATATCGTCCAGGTCCGGGCGTTCTTCTCGATCGACCTTCACATTGACGAAGTCCTGATTCATGAGGTCGGCGATTTCAGCATTTTCAAAACTTTCATGTGCCATGACATGGCACCAGTGGCAGGCCGAGTAGCCGATCGACAACAGAATTGGCTTGTCCTCTGCTTTTGACCGCGACAAGGCTTCCTCACCCCATGGATACCAATCCACCGGATTCTTCGCATGCTGTCGAAGATAGGGGCTGGCTTCTGTGATGAGCCGGTTCGGAACACGGTCCTTCTGTATGGTTGGATCTATCATCGTTTCTTCATCCCGATAATCTGCCATAGTACCTTGCTTGCAGCCGCTCTGCAACGAACCTGTCAGACTATGCTATAGTTTCGCGTTATCTCGAAAGGCTCACCGCATGAACTGTTCGACGCGCGGTCGCGTTCCCTCCCTTGTTGTCATCACTCTCTTGGGTATCATTCTCCTACTGCTTCCCTTAGGGGACCAAGGGTTCGCGCAATCGGAGGGAAACCATCCCGCATTGCTTCGAGCACTCGATAACCTATCAGGCGAACGCATGCTCGCCGATGTGACGACGCTCAGCAGTCCTGCATTCGACGGCCGCCAAACGGGAACCGTGGACGATGCCAGCTCAGCGAAGTGGATCGCCGATCGATTTCTTGATTACGGCCTCTCTTTGGCAAACACTCGCTTCGACTCATCCAATCCTCTGTTACGAGGCCGAGGGCAGGGGTCCGGATTGATGACGACAGTGGTCACGGTACCGAAAATTGCGCCTGACCCTTTGCTCCGGATATCAACAGGGAGCGACTCGCTTGCCAAGCAGCTCGGATCAGACTATCTCCCCATCTTCGATTCATCCTCCGCCGAGGTTCGCGGGCCGATTGTGTTTGTTGGCTATGGAATCGTAGATGCGACGCAAAGCATCGACGACTACGAGGGAGTCGAGACCACCAACG
>DATEPD010000207.1:0-11795 GCA_035273365.1 Nitrospiraceae bacterium
ATCGTCTCTCTCGTGAACCCGCACATCGGTGCCTGTTTGGTGCCCTTGCCGTAGATCAAAATCTTGTGCGCGGCGACTTCCTTGTTAATTTCTTCTTGAATGGGATCTGCCATGGGTCGGCCTCCTAGGCTTCTTCTGTGGTTTGAGCTGTAATTTCGAGCGCGTGAATCCGACCATCTTTCATCGGAACGTCCAACGCTTGATAGACCAGACGATGGCGATCCAGCAAATTCTTCCCTGCGAAAGCAGCCGAGACCACCACCACTTTGAGATGATTCATCGTGCCGGTCCGGTCCAAAACTGTCACCGCCGCGTCCGGCATGACCTTCCGCACATATTCTGTCAGCACATCCGGTGTAATCATAACCTCTCCAATCTCGCGCGCGCATAAGAATACCGCAGGGCCAGGCTGAAAGGCAATTCAGACAGGCCAAAACTCATGGGCGAGACGAGCGAGACTAGCGGGACAGGCGAGACACGAGGGTTCAAGGTTCGGCGCTTCGAGTCGCGCCTTTCCCGCTTTTCTCGCACGTCGCGCGTCACCGCCCTCGGGGCCGGTGGTGGATTTCAGCACTGATGGTGGATATCAACCACGCACGCCTGCACCAATTTCCCGTAAAGACCCCTTTTGTTCAGGAAAATCTGAACCGTTTCTGCATGACCATACTGGCATGTGCATTGCCCTCAAGATGGGACAAGAACACATAAGCCCCAGCGCCACATCTACCTTTTAACCAAGGAGGATGCCATGAGTGACTTCAAGTCCGGATTCTTTATCGGGGGAGAAGCCTGTGAAGGACGTGTGCTCGTGGTAGATGACGAGCCTGACATTCGTAAAGTTGTGAAGATGACTCTGCAGAAAGCCGGGTATGAAGTCCTTGAAGCGGAAAACGGTGAGAAGGCGATCGAAGTCATCAATTACGGAGAAAACCGGCTCCTCCTCGACGTCGTTATCTGCGACATCCGTATGCCAAAAATCAATGGAGCCGACGCCGTCGCTTACTTCAGAAGCCACTACCCTCGCGTTCCGCTCATTGTGCTGACCGGCTTTCCGGATACCGATATGGCGACATCCTTTCTCCGGCAAGGGGTCGTAGATTATCTCGTTAAGCCGGTCGAAGGAGAGAAATTGAGAGCAGCCGTCGCGCGTGCCCTCGAACAACGGCAACTTGCGCAGTTGTAATGGTGAGCCTCCATCCACTCTGTGCCAGAGGACAGCAGGCGCCTCCTTGCTCTCCTCGGCACAGAAGGGTGCTCCGCTGCCATAAGGAGACTGCTTGAGTGGAACGCTCTGATCCTACCAAGGTCGCCATTCTGGGAGCCGGTCGCGGCGGCCGCGCGCTGTTGGATCTGCTGCACCAGTTCCCGTCGATCGAGATCGTCGGCATTGCAGACCGTAACCCTGCGGCACCAGGACTGCAACGCGCACGGGAGCTTCGGATTCCCGTGACGCAGAATGTTCCGGACCTGATCAGCAACCATGGTGCGAGTCTGATTATGGATGTTACGGGCGATGGAGAGATGGAGGTCTACCTGCATGCCCACAGACCTCCTACCGCAGACATCCTCAGTGGATCATCATCCCGCCTACTGTGGGAGCTGGTCCAGCATGAATCCAAACTCCAGGCCGAACTCCTCCAGTCGGAAAAGCTCGCAGGAGTCGGCTCATTTGCCGCGGGAATTGCACATGATATCAATAACCCCCTGCAACTCATTTTAGGCCTCGCGGAAAACCTCACGGAGGAACGCGACCTGACTGCCGTCCACGAGCAAGCCCGGGACATTATTGAAGCTGTCAAACGGACGAGCGCCATCTGTCGAGACCTTACCCGCTACTCACGGCGCGCATCCCCTCATGAGGACATGCTGGTGTCCGTCAACGGAAAGCTGGATGAGGCGCTGAAAATCGCACGCTACGCATCGAGTTTTCACGACATTGAAATGGTCAAACATTACCAGCCCGGCGCCGCGATCAATGGCAATCCCGATGAGTTACTGCACGTCCTCGTCAACCTCATCACCAATGCGGTCCATGCCATGGAACAGACCGGCGGTACGCTGACGCTCGAAACCAGCCTCCTTGATGGAGAAGTCGGCGTCCGAATCTCCGATACGGGATGCGGCATCGCACCGGACAAAATCCCTGAGATTTTCGAGCCATTTTTCACGACGAAGGCTCCCGGCAAAGGCACAGGACTGGGCCTCTATAATGTCAAAACGATCGTCAACAAAATGCACGGCGTGATCGCCGTCGACAGTCAGATCGAGAAGGGAACGACCTTTACCTTGACCTTCCCCAATAGCGGGCTGGCCGGAGAAGGAGGTGGGTCATGAATCCTGCACCTCCTCCGTCCGGCTCCAACACGAGGTGGGGGCTCCAACTCAAACTGATTTTGTCCATGTTGCTCGTGGGAGTGGTTCCCCTCATCGTGGGGCTTGGCCTAGCCTTTTGGCAGGGCTCTCGCGAAATCCAGGTCGTCAGCGGCGAAAGCTTCAAGGCCCTGGCCGAGGAGACGGCACGAAAAGTTGATCTCTTGATGTCGGACGAAGTCAGCCGGTCATCACGGATTACGGCAGACCCTTCGATTGTCCTTGAACTTGAGCAACGGCGCGATGCCCTGTTGGGCGTGACGGAGAATGAACGCCGAGCGATAGAGACACTCAAGAAAGGCTGGGAGACCGGAGACCCCGCAGCAGTCCAAGCCATCACAGGGAGTAAAATGGCCGGTCTCATTCAGGAATATCTCTCGGGAGCCAAGAGCGAAGCCGATCAACTGATCCCGCAAGTGGTCCGGTCTGCCACCAGGATGCTGTACATCACCGACATTGAGGGCAATCTGGTCGCCTCGTCGACTACGCTGGCGCCTTTTGCCAATAAACACACGGCCTGGTGGAAAGGCGCTTCCCATCGCGGGGTCGGCCAGCTCTTTATCGAAGATGTGCACTTCGACGAACGTGTGCAAACCTATGTCATCAGTATCTCGCTTCCCATTATGGATCGCATCCGATATGGAGTCGTCGGCGTACTCCATCGGGTGATCGACGCCAAAGAGATGATCTCGCCTTCGATCTCGCCCATTCGCTTCGGCAAAACCGGACATGTGATGCTGATCGACCATCGCGGTATCGTCGTGAGCTGCCCCATCCTGCCGACCGGCGTTCAACTCTCGGATGCACAGCTCATTCCTCTCGTCACGCCGCTTCAACCGGGCTGGGTCAGTGCGCCGAGCGATGGCCACGGCGGGCAATCGACCTCGATTATCGGATTCGCCCCGATGCCGGAGACCAGCCGAGCCACCAATAGTGATCAGGGCAAAGGCTCCTGGCACACCTTCGTGTGGCAAGCTTCCGACGAGCTCTTTGCCCCGATTCGTCACTTCCTCACCTGGATGGCCATATTCAGCCTGATCGCCGTTGGATTGATGACGACTCTCGGCTACCTTGCAGCCAATCGCATCGTCAAGCCGGTGCGCCGATTACAGGCGGCGGCGCAATCGATCGGACGCGGCGAACTTCGGCAGCCTATCGACATTCAAACTGGCGATGAGATCCAGGATCTGGCGGACGAATTCAATCGTATGAATCGTCAATTGGAAGCAGCCTTTGCCGGCCTGACCGATCAAGTGGCCATCAAAACACAACAGGTGGAGTCCCTGATTCACTCGACGGACCAGATCCTGGATGCGGTCCCAACCCCGATCATCATGGTCAATGAAGATGAACAGGTGCAATACATCAACCGGGTCGGGCGTGACTCCTTTCAAACGAAATCTGATTCGACCCAATCAATCCCGTTGTTCAACATACTCCCCATCAATACCGCTCTACGAGAACACCTGCGAAAGGAATTCAGACGAGCGCGAGGCGGAGAAAACCTCGTGACAGCATTGGGGGCAGAGGATGTTGCGCCTGTCGACCGCGCCCGCGACCCCTTGGCCCCCATGATGGGAACGGGAGAAACCGGCAACCGGCAGGAGATTCAGATTGGTCCCCGGCGGTATCACTACCAGTGGTTCCACATGGCGGGACGAAATCAGGGAGAGGATCGGGTCGGCCTTGTCTTCAGGGATACAACAGACGACAGCCGCCTCCAAGACCAGCTCATCCAGGCCGAGAAATTAGGCAGCCTTGTGACCCTCACGGCCGGGATTGGACATGAGTTGAACAATCCGCTCTTCGGAATTCTCGGACTGGGAGAAGCCATCGGAGAAGAGACCAACCCCGAAATCGTCAAATCCTATGCCCGCGACATCGTCCAGCATGGCCGCAGAATGGCCGCGATTATTCGAGACTTCACCGGCGTCACGGCCCGCGAAACATCGGACCAATGGCAACCGGTTCACCTCGAACGAGAACTCGATCAGGCCGTCGCGACACTCACAGGCAGCATGAACGCCTCGGGGCTCGCTATCCAGAGAATGTATGCGGGAGACACCTGTGTGCTAGCCCTCCCCGACCAACTCAGACAGGCGTTTACAAACTTGTTGATGAATGCCATTCAGGCGGTAAAGGGCCGGGGTACCCTGCGTCTCACCACGTCCCTGACCAATACAACTGTCGTGACTACGATCGCGGATTCAGGTCCCGGTATTCCGAAAGAGTATCTGTCGAAAATTTTTGATCCATTCTTTACCACCAAGGGCCAGGGCGAAGGATCCGGACTTGGCCTGACCGTCGCCCGCCGCATCATCAGAAAATTTGGAGGGGACATCAGAATTGAGAGCCAGGAGGCGAGCGGCACCTCGTGCATCGTCACCCTCCCGATCATCCCTCCTCTATCGCCCCCACAGGAGGCTTCATGCACCGAGTCACCGTCTCGCTCTACGCCGCAGCCCTCGCCATCCTGATGGCAGGACTGTGGTGGGATCCCTCTGCCCTCTCCGCAAAGGAGCGTCAGGGATCGCCCGGCATCCCGCCGGAGAAAGTGGCGGCCTACATCTATGACGTCATCAAGGCCGATCGCACACTGTACACGACGGAAATCGTCAATCGGCTCCAGGCAAAAGGGGTCATAACGGCATCCGAACATTGGGAACAGGAGAACACCCTCATGTTGCCGGCACAGTTCCTCCAGCATGCGGGCAAGCTGGCAGCCGAGAACGGAAGCGCGATCCGGTATCGACTGATCGGTCTCTGGCCTATATACCGGCGCAACGCTCCGGCGAGTGATCTGGAGCGGAACGCGTTGGAGTCTCTCAGGAAGAATCCGGACATGCCGGTCACCGGAATCGTGACCAGTGGGCGCAAACAATACTTTCAGGCGATCTATCCCGATCACGCCGTCTCACCGGTCTGTATCGACTGCCACAACAGCCATCTGCTCAGCCCAAAGCGGGACTTTAAGCTCAACGATGTGATGGGCGGAATCGCCATCACCATTCCACTGGAGTGACGGGTGGGCGCGAAAAGCACGAAGTAGGCTGAGGTTGAGGTCAAGGTTGAGCGAGGATCTGGCTACTTGATCTCAACCTTAGCCTGAACCTTAACCTTCTAATTCAAGCTGACGGATTTTTTCAGCATCCTGCTGCTAAGAGGGAGTGGGAGGACTGTTGGGCGTGCCTGTTTCAGTGTTGTAATATTCCTCTCGGTAGATCTGGATGATGGTCATCAATAGACTCACCAGAACCGGTCCGACGAAGAGCCCGATGAGGCCATAGAGGGCCAACCCGCCGAGGACGCTGAAGACGAGGAAGAATACGGGGATCTGAACCGCCTGTCCGATCAACCATGGCCGAAGAAACTGATCGATCATCGACACCACGCCGATGCCCCAGGCCAACATAACCAGCGCTTTCCACAACGGACCGACCAAAAAGAAGTACAGCACGACCGGGCCCCACACCAAGGCAGTCCCCCCGAAAGGAAGCGGCGCAAGGATCACCGTGACGGCCATGAGGACGACCGGGAAGGGCACCCCAAGAACTCCATAAGCCAGCCCTGCCACCAGACCTTGAACGATGGCGGTCACACCAATCCCCTTTACCACAGCACGAATGGTCTGATCTATCCGATCGACGATCCGCTGTTTATGGGACGTGTCCAGTGGAATCACTTCCTGAAGGGACGTCAACCATCGCTTCCCATCTTTGAAGAGAAAAAATAAGGCAAAGAGCATGAGAAAGAAATCCGTCACCAGCAGAAAAGCATTCTTCAACAGATCGCCGACCTGATCGAGGAAAAATCGGCTCAGGAATTTCGCGGCAGAAAGAAGCCCCTGTTCCAGAGATTCAGGCGTCAATAACACGCTGCGACTAAGCCGCTGGAGGAGTCCTCCAATGATGGGCCACGTGCGCAATTGCTCCGGGAGCGTATGGATCGCTCCGCTCGAAACCCATTCGCGAATGGTCTGCTCGGCAGTGCTGGCCTCGCGCGCCAATAATACTCCCATCATCGAAATCGGAATCACGACGAGAGCCAGAACCAAGAGGGTCAGACAGGAGGCCGACACGATCTCATTGCCACGAACGAATGTCGTGAGCCGTACATGGAGCGGGAACGTCAGATGGGCAAGGAGCGCGGCCCAGATAACGGGGAAAAGAAACGGCTGAAACATCAGGGCGATTTGATACAGCAGAAATAACAGGAGCGCGAAGAACACGACGGTGAAGAGCTGCGGCTTCGTCATGGATTGGACACGAACAGGAGAGAACCGACAGACCTATCGGCGCGTTTCTCCGCTGGACTCTTTATCGAGCATGACGACTTGCTTGGCCCTGTGTGCGGAGAGATCACTGACGCTGCCAGACAACTTTGGAAGTTCGTCGGTCCAAGCGGTCACGCCCATGTCCGTCACACCCTGGAGCTTGGCGCCTTCTTCCATGATGAGTTTCGGCGTCAGCACTTCTCCAATGAGCGTCGCCGACTTCATCAACTGGACCCGCTCATTCGCCGTCACCTTCGCCTTGATGCGCCCGCTGCTGATCACCGTGCCGGCAGTAATCGTTCCTTGCACCAATCCATCTTCGCCGATGATGACCTGCCCCTTTGTCTGAATGTCGCCGTCAAGGCGGCCATCGATCCGCACGGTCCCTTCCACATGAATCTCGCCTCTCAACAACACGCCTTTGGCCAAGAGGGTAATGTTGTCATCTCCAGCAAAGCTAGTGGTCTTCATGCGTTATTCCCCCTTCTCACCCGATCGTTGACGCCAGCTTACACTATTCTTCCCGGCGAGGACTAGGAGAATCCAAAAGTATGTCTCAGCCGTTCCCATATTCCCCCCCCGTGCACTTCACAATACACCGTGGGCTCCGTGCCCTCGATAAACACTTCCGATACCCGCTCGGGACATTGAAAGGTGGCCAACTGTCCGGTCTTCGGATCGATATCGCGGGTGACGACACCGGACGGCATCACGAATGCAGGGAGATTGGGAGGGATAACACGCCGCGCGAGATCCATCCAAATCGGTAAGGCCGCCTGCGATCCCGTGAGACGCAGCGATCGTTCATCGTCGAATCCCACCCACACTCCAATTACGACATCGGACGTGTAACCCACGAACCAGGCATCGCGATAGCCGTCGGTTGTGCCGGTCTTCCCGGCCACCATGCCTTGGAGTCCGAGAACTTTCGCTTTACTCGCCGTGCCCCGCTGGATGACGCCTTCGAGGAGCGACGTCAACACATAGGCTCCTTGAGGCGACGTGGCTTGTTGCCGGTCCGGTACGGTATTCCACACCATGTCTCCCTGCCGATCCCTGGTCGATCGCACCGCAGTGGGCTTCACCGCGATCCCTCCATTGGCAATCGCTCCATACGCCGCTGTGATCTCCATTAACGACACCGACGAACTGCCTAACGCCACAGACGAAAGATCATCGCCGATCGCACTCGTCACACCAAGACGGCGCAGCAGCTGTACAATCGGCTTGGTCCCCACGATCCTGGCTGCCTGTACCGCCGGCACATTGAGCGACTGTTCCAAGGCGTTCCGCACAGTAATCGGTCCGTGAAATTGTTTGTCGTAGTTCTGTGGGGACCAGGGGCCAGTCCCAGACTCAAAGGTGACGGGCTCGTCCGCCAACAAACTCGCCGCGGTCAATTGGCCGACTTGCCCTTCGCGGGCCGCTTCCAGCGCCGCAAGATAAACAAAGGGTTTGAAGAGAGAGCCCGGTTGCCGCCGTGCCTGAAGGGCCCGGTTAAACTGACTTCGCCGGTAATCACGCCCTCCCACCAACGCCAATACAGACCCGGTCTTGGGATCGAGGACCACCACTGCCCCTTGCATCGGTTCCCGCGAACTATTGAGATAGGGATACGTCTTTTCTAACTTGGCCAGGCCTTTTTCCAGCGATTCGGTGGCCGCCTGCTGGATCATCGGATCGAGTGTGCTATCGATCCTCGATCCCTCTGGTATGGGAACCACACCGGCCTCCTCCACCTCCCGAAGCACGGCATCGACGAAATAGGGCGCATCGGTCAGGACGTCTTCCGGCGGGGTCACTCGGACCGGTTCATGGAGGGCACGATTCAAAGCTTCTTCCGTCAAAAGACCGATCTCCTTCAACCGCCGCAACACCACATCGCGCCGCTGCTTCGCCAACTCGGGATGTTTCGTCGGAGCATAACTATTGGGCCCCTTGATCAGTCCCACAACCATCGCCACCTCTTCGACCGTCAATTGCTGAAGGGTCTTGCCGAAATAGCGATGGGCGGCCTCGCTCATCCCATAGATCGAAACGAATCCAGCCTGTCCGAGATAGATTTCATTCAGATAGCTTTCCAGGATACTCTGTTTCGTATACTTCACTTCCAGGACCAACGCCGCCAGTGCCTCCTTGAACTTTCGTCCCATCGTCCGCTGCGGCGAATAAAATAAATTCTTCGCCAGTTGCTGCGTGATCGTGCTGCCGCCCTGCACCACCCCACCCTTCGTGAAATTGGCCCAGAGGGCCCGCCCTACGGCGATCGGATCGATGCCGAAATGTGAATAGAACCGGCGATCTTCGATGGTCAAGACCGTCTCAATGATCAGTGGTGGAATCTGTGCAAATGGAATCCATTCTCGCACTTGACGTGACTCACCACGCACACCACTCAGAAGTTCCGGTTCTAGAAAGATGGAAAAGAGCGGTGTGCCTTCAAGCGGAGACAGGACATCCGTCACGCGCCCCTGATCCAACGGCAACGTCACCATAGTCGCGCCCACATAGCCTTCCGGCTGTGGATGGAGATAGATGGTCAGCGCCTCCTCGGTCAGCTGATAGTCGCCTGGAGCCTGCGTCGCCTTCACTCGTCGATAGCCCAACCTTTGTAGCCGATCAAGAAGGTGACTCTGCACAAGTGAGAGATTGGGTTGAAGGAGGAAGGGTCCGCTGTACAGACGCAGCGGGGGATGATCATCGCTCTTAGGCAGTTCAAGGAAGGTTGCCAAATATGCGCCATAGATCGCGACGACGAAGCCGAGCGCGGCCGCGATGCCTGCCACGACCATGCTCACATATGTCACCCATCCGGCAGGTCTCTTCATGATTCTAGAACCTCACCAGAGCATAATCGAAAAGCGAGACAAGCAAGAAAAGTGAGACGGGCCCGACAAGCAAGTTAGAAGAAGGTTCATGGTTCGAGGTTTCCGGGAACTGGAACCGTCGAACTTGGCACCATGAACTGTACACTTCGGCTCATGCAGGACGCAATTCTCTTGCCCATCATGCTCGTCGCGCCTTTCCCGCCTGTCACGCCCGTCGCGCTTCACGCGCGCCGATCCTCTGGGGCAGGAGCGAGCCCACAACCATCCCCGACGCCGCCATGAGTAAGCCAAGCAGTTGTGGATGCCAGACCGAACTGGACGGACCGAACAATTCCAGCCCTATCCAGGTCATCAACCCAGCCACGAAGGCACACAAGGCTCCTTGCGTCGTGGCTCGGGACCAGAAGAGTCCGGCACAAAGTGGAACGAAGGCCGTCACGAGCGTCACACTGTACGTGTTCACCACAAGATGATAGATGCTCGCGTTGGAGATGAGGGCGATGGTCAGGACCAGGGCGGCAAACACCACCACAACCGATCGCATGACCCGAAGAAACTCTCCGTCACTGAGATGAGGCATCGCCCCCTTGATCACGTTTTCGCTCAGTATCACCGATGGCGCCAACAACGTCGCACTGGCACAGCTCATCACCGCCGAGAGGACCGCTCCGAAAAAAAGAATCTGCGCAAGTACCGGTGTATGCTCCATGATCAACGTTGGCAATACCAGTTGAGAATCCTGATCGAGGAGCGTATTGAACAGAGCCGGATTGACCAGCGTGGCCGCATAGGCCAAAAACATCGGCACAAAACAGAAACAGAAATAGAGCGTGCCACCCAGGAGGGCCCCGCGCACTGCGGTTCGCTCATCCTTCGCCGAGGTGACGCGTTGGAATACGTCTTGTTGCGGGATCGATCCTAACATCATGGTCACCCAGGCCCCGACGAAGGGAATCCATGCCGAGAATGTCGCCGGTGGAAAGAAATCCAATTTGCCTGCAGAGGCCGCGTGGTCAATCACAACAGCTACGCCACCCACCAACCCGCTGACGACAGACGCGATATACAGCAACCCCCCAATGATGACTGAGATTTGGACAAAGTCCAGGATGGCGACGGAGAACATGCCACCGAAGGTCGTATAGGCCAGGACGATCACCGCGCCGATCACCATCCCGACTGGCTGACTCACTGCCCCTCCCGTCACTGCGTTCAGAACGAGTCCAAAAACTTTGAACTGGGCAGCAACCCACCCGAGGTAGGACGCCGCGATACATACGGCACAGAGGACCTCGACGACGCGGTTGTACCGCAGACGATAAAAGTCGCCGATCGTCAGGAGATTGAGGCGATAGAAACGGGGGGCAAAGAATAACCCAACCAGGACCAAGCAGAGGCTCGACCCGAATGGATCGGCGACGACGCCACGTAGCCCTTCCTTGACAAACGTGGCAGAAATTCCGAGTACGGCCTCTGCACCAAACCAAGTGGCAAAGACCGTGGCGATCACGATCGGCAGCGGCAGACTCCGACCGGCCACCGCAAAATCCTTTGCAGTATGGACCCGCCTGGCCGCAGCCAGTCCGACCCCCACTGACAGGAGCAGATAAAGAGTAACGAATCCCAGAATCATGAACGCGGGTTAGGCATGATGTGGACGGATTCTAGCAGGACGCTGAAAAAGTCCGCCAGCGGCGTTCTCGCGTCGCTCAGAGGCTCAACCCCGAGTAGCAGGGTCTCGGACTCCGGAAGCCTGGAGGAGCTTTTCCGTTCGCCAAGACCCATTATAAGGACGAACGGCCCACACAAAGTGCGGTACGTACCTCCTCGCCTCTTCGCTAGCTGCGGCCTTGCTGGACGGCCATTTTGAGCCTCCTGCGAATGTGTACTCCTCTTGGCCTAGATGTGCAAGGCATCAAAATTCTACTGTGTTGGAATGGTTTTTTTGCAAACTCTAACGGACAAGGGCGCAACGATTGAGAAGATGATTTAGAATCGATCACCACCGCGTCAAGTCTGGTTTTTCTGGTTCATCCGTTGAGCCTGGTTCACCAAACACATGAGACCAACTAACCCCACAAGGCCAACCGACCAGCCCCCTGTTCCATTGGATATTTGCATGGTAGGCTAATACAAAGAGGTAGGACCATGAACGATCGCACAATCCACCGGCTGCAGACAGTAAGGCTGTGGCCACGGCTCCTCGTCGGAGCGATCGGTATAGGGATGCTGTTGGCCGGGTTACCGGCCCAGGCGAGCGAGTCGGAGACACCGTGGGAATGTTCAAGTTATACCGGTGATGCCCACAATCGTTGCGTGGAGGC
>DATEPD010000208.1:0-15214 GCA_035273365.1 Nitrospiraceae bacterium
ATATTCAGGATACTTGGCCACTTCAAAGTACACATCTCCATCTACTTGGTAAGCCAGACCCTTCGCGATCAATGCTTCCGCCAATCCAATGATGTTGGCCATATGTTCGGTTGCTTTCGGTTCTTCTGACGCAGGCCGCACGCCTAATCGTCCCATGTCATCGTGATAAGCCTGAATATATTTCGCTGTAATTGCGTCGCAACTCACGCCCTGCTCGTTCGCCCGTTTGATGATCTTGTCATCCACGTCCGTAAAGTTCTTGACGAATTCAACCTGGTAACCGCTGAACTCAAGATACCGTCGGATCACATCAAACACGAGCGCGCTTCGCGCATGGCCGATATGGCTATAGTCGTAGACCGTCACGCCACAGACATACATCCGAACGACATTCGGCTGGAGCGAGTGAAACGGTTCCTTCTTGCCGGTGAGCGTGTTGTAGATCGAGAGCATCAGCAGGTTACAACTCCGGAGTGGTTCGACGCCTCGGCCAATGGGACCAGAGAAAATAACCGATGGCGACCGCGAGAAACAGACCGATCACGATATCAAACTGGTGAAAATAGTCTCGCAGATGCTCCCACTGCTCTCCCATTTTCACGCCGATATAGGCCAGAAGATAACACCAGGGCAATGCACCGAGAAACGTGTAGAGCATGAATCGATAAATATTCACTCTGGCAATTCCGGCCGGCAACGAGATGAAGGTCCGGATAACTGGAAGCATCCGGCTGAAAAATACGGCTGCATCGCCATATTTTGCAAACCACCGATCCGCCATTTCGATGTCTTTTCGCGAGACCAGCACATAGGGTCCGTATCGTTCGACGAAAGGCCGGCCCCCCCAGACACCGGCGTAATAGGCCACAACCGACCCGGCGACATTCCCGACGGCGCCGGCCAATGTCACGCCGAGCATCGTGAACTGTCCCGTCGTCACGAGATACCCGGAAAAAGGCATGATGATTTCGCTGGGCAACGGAATGCAGGCGCTCTCAATGGCCATGGTAATGAAGATGCCCGTGTAGCCGAACGTCGAGATCATCGATACGACAAACCGGCTGAGTTCTGTAATGATCGCTTCGATCAAGCTCCCCACAACATCCTCACTCCTCTATGTGCCCCTCGATTTCGACGAGGGAGCCACCCGTCGGGCATGTGTCCGGCGCACCGTTTCCCACTTCCGGAATCGATCCAGCACCCCATGATTCGTCGTATCGAGATGAATGGGGGTGAGCGACACCGCCCCTTGCTCAAGCGCCTCATGGTCGGCATCCTTGCTGCGGCTCCACGACACACGGGTCCCGGCAATCCAGTAGTAGGTACGACCATGCGGATCGATTTTTTCAGTGATCGGATTATCGAAGCGCCTGCGGCTGAGACAGGTGACTCGGACTCCGGTGATCGACCCGTACGGCCGATTCGGAATATTGAGATTCACGAGCGTTTCATCCGGCAAACCCTCTTTCAGGATCAAACGAGCGATACGAACGGCGTATCGAGCCCCGGCGTCAAAATAAAAATGTTCCTGCCCCTGCTGTGACACAGCTAGAGATGGGACACCGAGGATCGTTCCTTCCATCGCGGCCGAAACAGTCCCTGAATACAATACGTCGTCGCCTAGATTCACACCTTTATTGATCCCAGACACGAGGAGATCGGGTGGCGTCGGCATGATCTTCAGTACGGCCAGATTCACACAATCGACCGGCGTTCCGTTGACCGCATAGATCCGTGGCTCACTCTGCTGCACTCGCAGCGGTTTATGGAGCGTCACGGCATGTGCCACCGCAGTCCGTTCACGATCCGGCGCGACCACCCACACTTCGCCCACTCTCGACAAAGCTTTGGCAAGCGCGGTCAAACCACGCGAGTGAATCCCATCATCGTTGGTGACCAAAATACGCATGGATCTCTACGAAAAAAAAAGCTGCCGGCGGCAGCTTCTTCACTCGATCTCGGCTCACGCGGTCATCCAGGAGATCTGTCCGACGTCTCCCGTCTCGCGTAATCCCTTTACTTTCACAATATTTGGTCGGGGCGAGCCGATTTGAACGGCCGACCACTCGCACCCCAAGCGAGTACGCTACCGGGCTGCGCCACGCCCCGACACGCTCTATTCAATTTCACCATGCTCCGCATTGTCTCCTTGGACGCAGGTGGAATGCAACCGACATGGAAAGACGAGGCAGGACCGTCGTCAGTCAGGATGCGATTCCAAAATTTTGAGAATCGCCTGGAGGTTCCCTCGCAGTTTCTGCGCGAGGTCTTTGGGACGAACCCGTTGACTTGCCACTCGGCCTCGCCTGGCCCAATAGCGTTTGACACCGGCAAGTGTGTGCCCCTCCTCATAGAGCATCCGCTTGATCTCCAATACCGTTTCAACTTCTTGCCTGACATAGAGTCGCTGATTCCCACGACTTTTCTTGGGCTTGAGAAACGGGAACTCTGATTCCCAGAATCGCAGCACGTAAGCCGGTAGCTTGGCGATCTGGCTGACTTCGCCGATTTTATAAAAAACCTTGCTGCCCAGCCTGGGCTCGTTCCCCATGACCGGTCCTCGTGGTGGGATGAGTTACGGTGATTGAATGCGGCTATGAATTGACGTACTTCTTAAATACTTGACTGGGACGAAAGGTCACCACGCGACGAGGTGTGATTCCTATTTCTTCGCCGGTCCGAGGGTTCCGGCCCTTCCGTGCCCCTTTACTGCGTACTACAAAATTTCCGAATCCGGCAATCTTGACCGACTCTCCCTTATGCAACACCGCTTTCAACATGTTCAGTATAAGTTCAACGATATCTGCGGCTTCATTTTTTGAAATACCAACCTGCTTGTAGATTTCGTTCGCAATATCCGCCTTTCTCATGCTTTTCCCTCCGACAACTACACACACATCTCGAACGATCGCCGATGAAGTTACTGCGAACGATTGGCAGTTTCTCTTAAGTTACGTGAGGTTATATGGCCTGTCAAGAGGAAAGATACTGGATCCGACGTTCCACTCACTCATCTTTGGCTAGCAACTTATATTCAATGCTGTCTGCCAGGGCTTGCCAACTCGCTTCCATGATGTTCTCAGACACGCCGACGGTGCCCCATTTATCCTTATGGTCGCCTGATTCGATCAACACTCGGACCTTGGACTCCGTTCCACTATTGGCCGACAGAACTCGCACTTTATAGTCGAGCAGTTTGACTTCTCGGAGCTGGGGATAGAACTTTTCCAATGCTTTCCGCAACGCATGGTCGAGCGCATTGACCGGACCGGCACCGACTGCTGCCGCATGTTCAACCACCTCACCGACCTTCACCATGACTGTAGCTTCCGATGACGAGGCACCATGGTCTTGTTTTTTCTCAACAATTACCCGAAATCCGAGAAGTTGGAAGGAGGGCCTGTGCGTCCCCATCGCTTTCCGCATGAGCAGTTCGAAGGAGCCTTCCGCCGCTTCAAACTGGTAGCCCTCACTTTCTCGCCCCTTCAAGGTATCGATCAATTCCTGCAACTTGACGTGGGCCTTGTCCAATTTGATTCCGTACGCCTCGACTTTCTCCAGCAACCCACTCCGACCTGCGGCATCCGATACCAGCATACGCTGGCGGTTGCCGACTGACTTCGGGATGACATGTTCATACGTCACGGGATTCTTCAACACGGCATGGATATGGACCCCACCCTTGTGGGCAAACGCCGAGTCCCCTACATAGGGCTGGTGCGTATTAGGCATAAGGTTCGCGATCTCTGTCACAAATCCCGAGACTCGCTTGAGATGATTCAACCGGTCTCTTAACACAGGACGTTTCATCTTCAGTTCAAGATTGGGAATGATCGAACAGAGATTGGCATTGCCGCACCGCTCGCCGATCCCGTTGATCGTCCCTTGCACTTGGACCACGCCGGCTTCGATCGCCACCAGCGAATTCGCCACGGCCATTTCGCAATCGTTGTGGGCGTGAATCCCCAAGGGGACGGCACACTCCCGCCGAACGGCCTGGCAAATATCTTTGATCTCCCAGGGCATTGATCCGCCATTCGTGTCGCAGAGAATCACCCGTTCTGCCCCGGCCGCAACCGCTTGACGAATCGTCTCCAATGCATAGTCCGGATTGGTCTTGTACCCGTCAAAGAAATGCTCCGCATCGTAGAACACCCTCCGACCTTTCGAGCGGAGGTGGGCCACAGAGTCGCTGATGAGTTCGAGGTTCTTCACAAGGGAAATGCCGAGGGCATCGGTCACGTGCAGGGACCAGGTTTTTCCGAAGAGCGTGATGATCTTCGTCTCCGCGTCCAGCAATGCCAGGATATTCGGATCCTTTTGTACTGAGTTGCTCGCTTTTCTTGTCGACCCGAACGCGACCACCGTCGCCGTCTGCAACGGAACGGTCTTGATCATCCGAAAGAACTCGATGTCTTTGGGGTTTGCCCCAGGCCACCCGCCTTCAATAAACTGCACGCCCAGTCCATCCAACTGTTCAGCAACTCGAACCTTATCTTCTGCCGAAAAGGTCACATCCTCGGCCTGAGCCCCGTCTCGTAAGGTCGTGTCATAGATTTCCAGCATTGCTGGTCGAGCCGCAGGCAAAGATCCACCGGACAACGCAGAACCGGCTGTCTTCCCTTGCAAGGATCGTAGTTGTGAAACTTTTCGAGCCATAGTGGAAACGATACCAGGAGCAGAACAAACCTGTCGAGACCCACATTGCAAAAATCAGCTACTTTGCGGCTCGATCCCCTGAAGGCAGCTGATCCAGCCCGAACGCAGTATGGAGCGAGCGCATCGCGAGCTCGACGTACTTTTCATCAATGACACAGGAGATCTTGATCTCCGACGTGCTGATCATGAGGATATTCACGCCTTCCTGCGCCAGAACTGTGAACATCTTGGCAGCGACTCCAGAGTGGGACCGCATCCCGACGCCGACCAGCGAGACTTTTGCGATCGCCTCGGTCACGGCAACGGATTTCGCATCAATGCCCTTTGCCACATCCTGAATCAGCGGCAAGGCTTTCTTGATATCCGCTCGTGGAATCGTGAAAGAAATATCCGTCATACCAGACTGACTCATGTTCTGGATGATCATGTCGACATTGATATTGGCTGTGGCCACCGGACCGAAGAGTTTGGATGCAATGCCCGGTTTGTCCGGCACGCCCACAATCGTGATCTTGGCCTGATTGCGATCGCCGGTGACTCCCGACACCGCGACCGCTTCCATATCGTCATCTTCACGGGTCACAAGCGTCCCCTTTCCTTCTTTGAAGCTGGAATTCACCTCTACCGGCACATTGAACTTTGCGGCAAACTCGACGGATCGGCTCTGCAGCACTTTGGCACCCAGACTTGCCATTTCCAACATTTCCTCATAGGAAATCCTGTCGATTCGTCGAGCCATCGGCACAATATTGGGGTCCGAGGTGTAGACACCATCGACATCAGTAAAGATGACACATCGATCGGCTTTCAACGCAGCCGACAGCGCGACGGCTGTCAGATCGGAACCTCCGCGCCCCAACGTCGTAACATCCGACTGCTCGTTGATCCCTTGAAAGCCGGCCACCACTGGAATGACCCCATGGCCCAGAGCCTCGCGGATTCGATCGGCACTCACTCGGGTGATACGCGCATTCGTATGGGCATTGTCGGTCATGATCCCGACTTGGCGTCCCGTAAAGGATTGGGCATCGAGCCCTCGAGCCCGCAAGGCCATCGCCAACAGGGCAATGGTCACCCGTTCTCCGGTCGACAGGAGCATATCGAGTTCGCGATCGTCCGGCAGAGTTGTGACTTCATGCGCCAATCGAAGTAACCGATCCGTTTCCCCGCTCATCGCAGACAGCACAACCACAACATGATCGCCATTCTTATGAGCCTTCTCGACACGATCTGCCACGCGGTGGATCCGTTCGATCGTGCCGACAGACGTCCCTCCATATTTTTGGACAATCAGCGCCACGGACGTCAGGATCCCTTTGTGAACAGCCGAACCACGAACTTTGTGGTATCGCGAGGAGGCACGGCCGAGGCCAGAGCATCAACCTCCATAAATCTTCGTCCAGTCCCGACAGAGGGGGCTGCCGCACTGTCATGATACGCGAAAAACCCTGGACCTTCCGTCGCTTGGCCATGATGCACGCCGCCTGCATCGCAGAGTGCGACGATGCGATAAGAGCCAAATTTCGCCAGCCCTTCGAGCAGCGGCCCTACCAGCTCGCGATCGACCGCTTCGATCGCCTTCACCTTGGCCGCAACATCCAACCCGAACACGACCTCGTCTGGTAACTCGACATGCACGTACGCAAAATCTTTTTTCTTCAGTTCATCAAGGGCAACTGCCGCTTGGGTTCGAAGATCCGCATTGGCCAATCGCGCGACGTCCACAACTCCGAGCCCGGCCATGAGACCAAGTCCGCGGTGGACATCGCTCTGTGAGACAACCACGCCGGACATCTTGAATCGCTCAGAGAGGCTTGGCCAAAGAATAGCCCGGCCTTGGCCCCAGAGCCATAGACAATTGGCCGGCTTCTGCCCCACCTTCTGACGTTCCTCGTTGAGGGGATGGTCACGCAAGATTTGAAACGAGGCGTCCATGAGTTTCCAGAGAATGTCGGATCCGTCTCCCGCAGGCAATGCATCTGCGATCGGTCGACCAACCAATACATGTGGGTCTGTACAAACCGCTCGTGATTTTCCATTGACCCATACCATCAGGTGACGGTGGCCTAGTCCGGGGTAGAACTGAATCGTCTCAGACCCGAGCTGTTCATTGATTGCCTCGATCAATTCGCGGGCGTCCTCTGTCGAAATCAAGCCAGCGGCCGCATCATCCATTACGACGTGAGGTCCAAGCTTCTTGATCTCGTTCAATCCGCCTTTACTCCCGGATTGAGCGTCTGCCCGCAACGTAACCATCGTACAGCGATAGACCACATCATGTTCACCGATCGCGACCCCCAGACTGGCCGCTTCGAGCGGACCAGGCCCCTGGTAATATTTCTTGGGATCGTATCCGAGGATGGCGGTTCCCGTCAGACCACTCCCCTGTCGCACATTCTCAGGCGCCGCTGCCAGAAGACCTAGTTCTCCACCCTGCGCCAGGCGATCCAGGTACGGGGTCGATGCCACTTGAAGAGGAGTCCGTCCGTCCAGTTCCTGCCGGGGATGGTCTGCCATCCCATCAGCATGGAGAATGACATACTTCATCGAAGCCCTGCTCGCATAGTGCCTACACCTTTAAAAGGCGAGCGACATCCTCCCGCGTCGCTCTAACGGTTTTCGGTTGGGTCGATACACTGATAGCGGTATCGGCATCTTTCAATCCATGGCCGGTCAAGGTGCAGACCACGGTTTCACCTGCACGCAGCCCACCTTGTTTACTCAACTTCATCACACCAGCTACCGATGCGGCAGAGGCCGGCTCGCAAAAGACCCCTTCCGTCGCGGCGACCGCAGTATAGGCTTGCAGAATTTCTTCATCCGTTACCGAATCGATCGCTCCCGCGGACTCCTTCACGGCAACCAAGGCGGCTTCCCAACTTGCTGGATTGCCGATTCGGATCGCTGTGGCCACCGTCTGCGGATTCTCCACGATACGACCAAGCACAATGGGCGCGGCACCAGCCGCCTGAAATCCGACCATGCGGGGCAACCTCGTGGATTGATTCGCCGCACGGTATTCCTGGTACCCCTTCCAATAGGCTGTGATGTTACCGGCATTCCCTACCGGCAACATATGAACAGTCGGGGCATCGCCGAGTTGATCGCAGACCTCCATCGCGGCGGTTTTCTGTCCTTCGATTCGATAGGGGTTGATTGAGTTGACCAGTTCAATGCGGTGGATTTCCGACAAGTCCTTGACAATAGTCAACGCCTGGTCAAAGTTTCCTTCGATCTGGATGACTGTCGCTTGATGCATCATGGCCTGGGACAGTTTCCCCATCGCAATCTTCCCGGCAGGAATCAATACATAGACCGCCAGTCCTGCCCGCGCACCATAGGCCGCAGCAGATGCAGATGTATTCCCCGTTGAGGCACAGATCACCGCCTTGGCGCCGGACTCAACGGCCTTCGAGATCGCCATCGTCATGCCGCGATCCTTGAATGATCCTGTCGGATTGATGCCTTCGAATTTGAGATAGAGATCGATGTCGGGTGCGATCTGCTTGGCCAGCCGCGTCGCCCTGATGAGCGGAGTGTTGCCTTCACCGAGTGTCACTACGGGGGTACGGTCGGTCACCGGCAGAAACTTCCGATATTCTTCAATCACACCACGCCAGCGATTCATTGCATTACTCGTCCTTGCCCTCGACCCGGATCAAGGTGGTGGGCTCGGAGATAAAGGCCATGCGATCGATCGCTCGCAACGCCGTTTGGACATCGCGCTCCGTGGCCGTATGGGTCTTGATCACGACTGGGACAGTCTGCCCTTCGCGACGTCCTTGTTGGAGGACCGACGAAATGCTGATACCGCACCGGCCCAGCTCCCCTGCAATTTGCGACAAGACACCAGGCCGGTCCAACACCATAAACCGGAGGTAATAGAGCGATGTGATTTCTTCCATTGGCCGCATCCGAAGCGGACGACGCTGATCCTGCTGGAACGAACCGGGTGGCACTCGCCCAACCGATCCCTTCAACAGATTGCGTGCGATCGCGATGAGATCGCCGACCACCGCACTGCCGGTCGGCATAGATCCCGCGCCCCGACCGTAGAGCACCACGTCGCCCACGGCATCGCCGACAAGTTGGATCGCATTATAGACTCCTTCGACTTGGGCGATCGGAGAGGAAGAGGGCAGCATCGTGGGATGCACTCTGGCTTCGACGTCGTTGCCAACCAGTTTGGCGATGCCCAGCAACTTGATCGTACAATCAAACTCTTTGGCGTATGCGACATCGAGCGGTGTAATGTGGGTGATCCCTTCAGTGTACACATCTTTGACATTGACCGGTGTTCCATAGGCCAACGCCACCAGGATCGCCAGCTTGTGCGCCGAATCAATACCGGCCACATCGAATGTCGGATCCGCCTCGGCATAACCGGCCTGCTTCGCTTCGTCAAGTACCGTCTCAAAACTCCGGCCTTCATGGGTCATGCGCGAGAGAATGTAATTGGCCGTCCCGTTGATGATTCCATAAATGGATTGGATGCTGTTGGCCGCCAGCCCTTCCCTCAATGCTTGGATAACGGGAATCCCCCCGCCCACGCTCGCTTCGAAACCTAGGTCGACACCCATGCGAGAAGCCGCAGCAAATATTTCTTCTCCGTGCAACGCGAGCAAAGCCTTATTGGCAGTGACGACATGTTTGCCTGCTGCAATGGATTCTAGGATGATGTGTTTGGCCACATCGTAACCCCCGATCAACTCAACGACGATGTCGATCGACGGATCGGTGAGAATCCGCTTCGCATCGGACGTGAGGAGACCGGGTGGCAGGGCCAGACCTCGGTCACGTATCACATCGAGATCCGCAATCCGGACAATCTCGATTGGTACGCCGACCCGGCGCGTGATCAAGGTCTCATTCTCCAAGAGGATCTTCGCAACACCCGTCCCAACCGTTCCGAACCCAATGATGCCGACGCCCACGCGCGAAATCATTCTTCCGACCCTTCAAGCTTCAGAGTTTTGCGAATGCCTCGAACGGCTTGTCTCGTGCGATGTTCATTTTCGACAAGGCCAAACCGCACATAATCGTCCCCGCCTTCCCCAAACCCAATGCCGGGAGACACGGCAACTTTCGCCTCGCGGAGCAGGAGCTTTGAAAACTCCAAAGACCCTAGAGATCGGTAGGACAGCGGAATTCCTGCCCAAACGAACATAGTGGCTAGAGGCTTGCTCACCTTCCACCCTATACGATTGAGTCCGCTCACCAATACATCACGACGTTTCTGGTAGCGCAGGACTGTCTCTTTTACACAGTCCTGCGGCCCATTGAGAGCGATGACGCTGGCGATCTGCAGAGGCTGGAAAATACCGTAATCCAGGTAGCTCTTGATCTTGGCCAAGGCCCCGACAACCTCGCGATTCCCGCAACAAAATCCTACGCGCCAGCCCGGCATGTTATAGGCCTTCGAGAGCGTATAGAACTCAACGCCGACATCCTTGGCCCCCTCAACTTGTAGAAAGCTTGGCGCCTTATATCCGTCAAACACTAAGTCAGCGTAGGCCAGGTCGTGAATGACGATCACGTTATGTTCTTTGGCAAAAGCGACAACTTTCTTAAAAAACCCAAGATCTGCCACGGCGGTGGTAGGATTGTGCGGAAAATTGATAACCAGGATCTTGGGTCGCGGAAAGGTCTGGCGATAGACCCGTTGTAAATCGTCGAAGAAGTCACTGTCAGGACGCAGCTCAATCCCCCGGACTTCGCCTCCCGCAATGATGAAACTGTACATATGAATGGGATAGGTCGGCGTCGGCGTCAGAACAACGTCACCGGGCCCGATCAAGGCCAGCGCCAGATGCGCTAACCCTTCCTTGGAGCCGATCGTCACAATGGCCTCGACTTCTGGATCCAGTTCGACATCATAATTCCGCTTGTACCATCCTGCGATTGCATGTCGCAGTTTCGTAATCCCGCGCGAGGCTGAGTAGCGATGATTTTTCCCCTTCCGCGCCGCTTCGATCATCTTCTCGACGATATGGCTCGGTGTCGGTTGGTCAGGATTTCCCATTCCGAAATCGATAATGTCTTCGCCTTTTTGGCGAGCCTCAAGCTTGAGGCTCTGCACCTGGGCAAACACATACGGCGGTAGCCGTTTGATGCGATAAAATCCGTCGCCTAACCCCATCAGATCCCCTGCCTATACTCCTCGCATGCGCGGAGGCATCGAAAGATGACCCTCCGCCACATCAAGTCGCGTATTCTAATGTCGGGGGACGCGTCGAGTCAAATTATGCCGTGATTCTGTGGGGTTCGACATTTCAACCCTTCAAACCTTCTAAGGCAACACTACGCCAACTCCCCCTACCCAGTCCTTGCCCCTCTCAGTCAATTTCTGTTACAACTGCAACGCTTCCGTACGCATCATACAACTCGGTTTCTCCTTGCTCTCCAGAGCCAGAACGGAGGATCCGTGCCACGACTTGGGGTGAACATCGACCATGTGGCCACGTTGCGGCAGGCCCGCGGTGGAACCAACCCGGACCCCCTTGCCGCCGCCGTGTTGGTGGAGTTGGCCGGCGCAGACGGGATTGTCGTCCATCTCAGGGAAGATCGCCGCCATATCCAAGATCGCGACCTTCGCCTTTTGCGTGAACTCATCCGTACCAAGCTCGATCTGGAGATGGCCGCCGATGAGACCATGGCCAAAATTGCGTTGTCCATAAAACCGGACATGGTCACGCTTGTCCCGGAGCAGCGTCAGGAACTCACGACTGAAGGCGGCCTAGACGTGGCAGGCCATAGAGATCGTATCCAGCAGGTTGTGACCCTGCTCCACGATGGCGGCATTCCCGTCAGCCTCTTCATCGAACCGGATTTGGCCCAGATCAAAGCTTCGCACAGGATCTCAGCCGATTTTGTCGAGCTCCATACCGGCCGGTATGCGAATGCACGGCGCTCGAAAGAGGCCGACACAGAAGTCGAGGCCATTACGCAGGCTGCGAAGCTCTCCTACAAACTCGGGATGGGGGTCAATGCCGGGCACGGATTGGACTATCGCAACGTGACGCGCTTGACGCACATTCCAGAAATCGTTGAATACAATATTGGCCACAGTATCATCGCCCGAGCAGTTCTGGTGGGCCTCGACCAAGCCGTCAGGGAAATGAAAACGTTGCTGAGTTAACCCATCGCACCGATACGAAATTCTTCATTCCTGCTTGGACAACGCCACATCATATGTGTGATGACCATGCACTATAGACAACAACCGTATTTCCTCTCCACGCTCACTCGATTTCTCACGTAGGACCACCGATGAAAATCGTGACCGGAACCGAGATGCAGACAATCGATCGCCGCACCATCATCGAAGCACATATTCCCAGTGCCGTCTTGATGGAGCGGGCAGGCGAGGGCATTGTCAGGCATCTGGAGCAGCACTATGGACCGGCGCGAGGCAAGACCATCACTATCCTCTGCGGAAAAGGCAACAATGGAGGAGACGGATTGGTTGTGGCTCGCCTGCTGCACCGACGACGTGCCCGGATCCACGTCATACTCCTCACACCGATCACCGACTTGAGCCGTGATACCGCAGCCATGTATCGTCGGTTCGTTCGGGTTGCGGGACGATCAGCGATCGTTCGATTCCGGTCTGCCGACCAGGCGCGGCCCCTCCTCGCCTCCAGCGACATTCTCATCGATGCCCTCCTTGGTACTGGGTTGTCCTCTGTCGTCACTGGAACCTATCGTGAGGCCATCGAACTCATCAACGGTGCCGGGAAGCCTATCATCGCGGTTGATATCCCGTCCGGCCTTCAGGCCGACACCGGGACCATTCTAGGGCGAGCGATCCGCGCCACGTTGACCATCACATGTGGCCTCCCGAAGCTCGGCCTCTATGTCGATGCAGGGATCGATCAGGCCGGCATAATCCGCGTTGTCGATATCGGTATTCCACCCGCCTATGTAGATGCGATCGAGAGCCGCACCCTGCTCCTGACAAGCGACAGTGCGTTTCAGTCTTTACCGGAACGCGCCCCCTCCTCACATAAGGGAACCTTTGGCCATGCAGGGATTATTGCAGGTTCCGTGGGGAAGACCGGCGCGGCGGCGTTGGCGGCCCAAGCGGCACTCCGTGTTGGAGCCGGCCTAGTCACCGTGGCCACCCCCAGCAGCGTCAACGATATACTGGAAGCAAAGTTACTGGAAGCCATGAGCATGCCTCTCCCGGAAACGAAGGCGCGTACACTGGCCCGCTCAGGACTCGATCGTGTCTTAGCCTTTATTCAGGCACGCACGGCGATCGCCATCGGTCCTGGGCTCTCGACACATCATGAAACCGTCGAACTCGTGCAGTCGCTCATGAAACATTTGGACCGTCCGGCCGTCCTCGATGCCGATGCGCTCAACGCCTTGACCGGCAGGGCCTCGTTGCTGACTGAATGTAAAACTCCACCCATTCTTACCCCGCACCCTGGTGAGATGGCCCGGCTTGAAATCGATGCCACCACGCAAAGTGTCAATGCAGACCGAGTAGGTACGGCAAGACGGTTTGCCCGAGAACGCGGCGTGTTCGTCGTCTTAAAAGGCGCACGAACCGTTGTCGCCCGACCCGATGGGCTTGTCGCCATTTGCCCGACCGGTAATCCCGGCATGGCCACAGCCGGAACTGGTGACGTCTTAACCGGCATGATCGTGGGGTTACTGGCGCAAAAGGTCCCCGCATGGGAGGCCGCCTGTGCCGCGACCTATTTCCATGGCTCAGCCGGCGACTTGGCTGCCCGACGCCTCGGGCAACCCGGGATGGTCGCCAGTGACCTCATCGCTCAGATTCCTTATGCGCTCCAGCGGACCACAACGACGTAGCGTGACCCGACCAGCTAAGGCACAACAGCCTGCCGTTCGCCGCGCACTTACATCACGTCTGCCGTGGGAACTGGTGTCAACATCACATCAGCACACCACTCGGCTGGGCCACGTGATCGGCCTCGTGCTTCGCGGAGGAGAAACGATCGCGCTCTACGGACCACTCGGAGCCGGCAAGACGGCACTCGTTCGCGGGATCGCGCAGGGCCTAGGGTCATCGCCGACGGCTATCAGCAGCCCGACATTCGTGGTGATTCGCGAATATGATCAAGGGCGCCTGCCGCTCGCGCACGTGGATCTGTACCGTATTCGCTCGCTCCGCGAGCTTGAATCGACGGGACTGATCGAGCATTTCTCCGGCCAAACCGTCACGGCGATCGAATGGGCCGATAAGGGGATTTCTGCGCTACCACCTGACCGGATAGAGATTGCGCTGAACCATCGTGCCGCACGGAGCAGAACAATTCAATTAAGCGTAACAGGACCGAAGTCTGACATAGTCCTCGCCCGTGCACGCATGCAGTACAGCAAGGCGAGCAAGGTACATCGAGCGTCACCACGCCGGACCTCGAAGAGGGAGAATACAACGAAGTCATGATTCGGGTGATTCTGGTCGGAATTCTTCTGCTCCTCTCCCTGGCTTTTTTCCTTCAGAACCAGGAGCAGGAAGTCACACTCCGGTACTTCTTTGGGCTCTTTGAGGCCTCGACGCCGATCTATAAGCCCATTCTGATGGGGTTTGCAGTGGGACTGCTTGTGTCCGGCATTCTTCTCTTTCCTCCATGGGTGCGGGGCCGGATCGAACTTCGCCGAAAAACCAAAGCGCTCCAAGACGCTGAGGTGGATTTAGAACGATTACGTCACTCACTCGAAAAAGTCACAGGCCATATATCTCCCACACTAACTGGCGAACCACATCGAGACCTGCACGATGAGTGATGTAGACGCCTCACCATTGATGCGGCAATACCGCGAAATCAAGCGCGGCTATCCCGACCCCATTCTGTTGTTCCGCGTCGGTGATTTCTACGAAATGTTCGATGCGGATGCGCAGACCGCTTCCAAGCTACTCTCCATCGCCCTCACCTCTCGCGACAAATCCAGCACCAACCCGATTCCCCTCTGCGGAGTGCCCCACCATGCTGCGCAAGGTTATATTGCAAAGCTTCTTAAGGCCGGCCGGACCGTCGCGCTCTGCGAACAAGTGGAGGATCCGAAACTCGCGAAAGGAATCGTGCGCCGTGAAGTTGTTCGTTTGTATACACCGGGCACGCTGGTCGATACTGAATTCCTCTCTCCCGGAGAATCGCATTTCCTGGCGGCTGTCGCCTTCCCCGATACGAAGGCCCCCGCTGAGAAGGAACAAGCGATCATTGGGCTGGCTTGTGTGGACGTCTCCACCGGGGAGTTTTGGATGACAGAGTTCCAGGGGGCACAGGCAGAGATCCAACTCATGGATGAACTGGCTCGGCTGGAACCACGGGAAATCCTTCACCCCGATTCCAGGACAAATGCCGCATTGTGCCTCAGTCGCCTGCGGGGGCCACGCCTCTGCGCACAACCCTCGACCTCGTTCAATCCTAAAGATGCCGCGCAACTCCTCCAGACACAGTTTGCGGTGCATTCGCTCGACGGATTCGGCTGTCGAGGCTTGACCGCCGGGATCGGAGCCGCCGGAGCGGTCCTGCGATATTTTCGTGAAACCCAGCCAACCGCCTCTCTCGCACACCTC
>DATEPD010000209.1:0-4991 GCA_035273365.1 Nitrospiraceae bacterium
GTGTTGGAACTCGCAGCGGGCCGAGCTGAGAAATTGAAGTTGCAGCGAGGGTCTAAACTTCAGTTCCAAGTCCCATAGTAGACTACATTGAGCAGGATGCTCAAAATGGCCGTCCAGCAAGGCCGCAGCGAGTGAAGAGGCGAGGAGGTACGTACCGCACTTCGTGTGGGCCGTTCACCCCTATAAATGGATCCTGGTGAACGGAACAATCCCTTTAGTGCTTCAGACCTCCGAGAGACTTTCCCTCGATGTTGAGCCTCTGAGCGATGCGAGAACGAGGCGGGCGGCCTTTTTGAGCATTCTGCTAGGCTTGTTCGACTGGTTCTTCGATCAGCGCTTCATTGGTCTCTGGATCGAAATCTGTCACGGTCTCACCTTCTGCAAGATCACTCGGAGCGGAGAGTTCGTCAGAATAGCGCGGCTCGGAAGGCTCGACTACTGCCAGTGCCTCTTCTTCGATCGGCAAGAGGGCTTGCTCGGACTCGCCGAGTTCTTTGAACTCACGCAACGGCGGGAGCTGGCTCAAATCTTGTAATCCGAAATGCTCAAGGAAGAACTTGGTCGTCCCATACATGATCGGCCGGCCAGGCACATCTTTTCGCCCGACGATACGCACCAGCTTGCGCTCGCACAACGTGCGCAGGACACCGGACGTTTCGACGCCACGAATCTGTTCGATTTCAGCCCGCACGAGCGGCTGTTTATAGGCAATAATGGCGAGGGATTCGAGTGCAGAGCGAGACAGTTTTTGTGCGGCCTTGGCTTTATCCATCCGTTTGAGCCAGGGCCCATACTCCTGTTTCGTCACCAGCCGATACCCGCCTGCGATCTGCACAAGCTGAATGCCCCGCCCATCCTGGTCTAAATCGTGACTGAGAAGCCCTAACGCCTGAACCACTTCAGTTCTTGAGACCGTTCCGAGGATAGACATCAGTCGAGCAATCGGCATTGGTTCGGGCGACACGAATAAGACCGCTTCGAGAATGGCTTTGAGCTCCCGCGCGTCGATAATCTCCGCCCGACTGTTCACAGTCTCGCCGCCGGCGTCCTTCGCCGGATCGTCCGACACCCCGTTTTCTTCACGAACCGACGTGGTCTCTGCCAGGGCTCTATCGTCTATTTCTTGTTCCATGATTGAGCTCATGCTCCCCTCCATTCAGCATCATCCCATTCCGCAGGGTCTGGTACGAGTGAAAAACTGCGCGACACGAGAATCGGTCCAAAATGATCTGCCTGGAATACCCGTGCTGTTCGAAGCCGCATGAGTTCCAGCAATGCCAAGAATGTCACAATGATGACAAGACGATGGCAGGACGGCTCGAAGAGTTTGACAAAATTCACCGACTCCTGCCCCTCCAGCATTTCCAAAATCGCGTTCATCCGCTCCCGAACCGTCAAGTTGTCCGGCACAATGTCCATGAGTGTTTTGCCGGGATTGCGGTCGAGGACTCCCTGTAACGCGTCTACTAAATCGAACAGACTGACATGCTCCAGCAGAGTCTCATCCGATTCCAATTCATCCGCCGGGCTCTGTTCACGGCTGTAAATCTCCCGCCACAACCGCTCGTGTTCGTCCAACTGACGGGCCGCGTCTTTGAACTGCTTGTACTCAAGCAACCGCCGCACCAATTCCTCACGGGGATCGGGCCCATCTTCCTCGTCAGCAGCCGTCTCATCTGCGGGAAGCAGCATCTTGGATTTGATCTGAAGCAACGTCGCCGCCATCACGAGAAATTCTCCCGCGACTGTCAGATTCAGGTCTTTCATCGCCTCAATATAGCTGAGGTATTGTTGAGCGATCAGATTGATGGGAATGTCGTAGATGTTGATCTCGCTCTTCCGAATAAGATGGAGCAAGAGATCAAGGGGCCCTTCAAAGTTCTGGATGCGAACCTGATAGGGCAGTTCGGTTTGATTAGTGGCGTCAAAGCAGTCATCCACAAGCGAACTTATACCAGAGTTAGTTAGGTGGCGCAAGCTTCCATCTATTAGTAGTGGTGAATGAGAGAACACCTCTTGATCAATGAGACCGAATCAGATAAATGATGAGCAGGGCGATGAGCGTCAGAATGGAGAGGCCAATCGCGTAGGGTGCCATCTGATTTTCGGGCACCGGCGGTGACTGTCCGGTCGCTAATCTTGCCGCTCCGGTAAATTGCGGACTCTTTTTGAACGAGGTTTTGGAGAAGTCGTCTCGCCCTTTGAACGATGCATTGGAAAAATCTGCCGTCGATCTGAAGGTGGTCCCGCGAAAGTCTGTGTCCCCATCGAAGAGAGTATAGGTGAAATATGCTTCGCGATCGAACGAGGCATCAGAGAAATTCGCCAGGCCTTGAAATCGGCTCCCAGAAAATCCGGTCCCCAACTTGAAAGAGGTGCGCGACAGGTCGGCATCCTTCTCGAACACCACTTCCAAAAACTCTACCAACCCATTGAACCTCGACTGCTGATATGTCACTGGCCCCTGAAAAACGGATCGGTGAAATCTCGTATGCGAACCAAACACCGTCTTCTCAGCAGACACATCGCGTAGAAATCGCCCCTGCACAAAATAGCTCTCCCGCAGGAACACCGCGTCCGACATCGTCACTGGCTGTACAAATACAGCACGTGAAAGATCCACCATCTGTTCAAACTTGGTCCCGCTGAACGTCACAGGCCCCTTCGCCACCAACAGGCCTTGTGCCGAGCTATGCCTGACCACTCCTTGCATTACCGAATTGACGATGATCAAGGAGCCGGGAATCACACGTACCTCGCGGCCTTGCAGGTCCTTCAATTCCTCAAGCTCAGGCGGCAGCGGGCCTATAGGCAATAAATCCAAAGCCAGATCGCCCCGAATGACCACTCCCGAAAGATCAATCCCCTTCCCTTCTCTGAATGCCTGCAGCAACTCTGTCGCGTCCACCGCTCGCGCCTCTCGCTCTTGCTCCGTACAATCGGCGCCCAGATGACGCGTCAGCGCTACTCCAGGCCCTGAAGCAGCTAATTCCATCCGACAGTTCGAGCCAGCTGTACTCAGCGGCAACCCTAAAATCGCCAGTCCTCCCACCACGATCCATGCACCGATCCGATTCACCATGCACGCCCTTATACGGAATGCCCTGGCCCAACGCAAGGAGTCTGTCCGAGCCATCCTTCGTTGCGAGGCAATGGAAACGTTGGCAGGTGCAAGGCCGCAAGCTCGAAAAAACCGGAGACGTATTCGCTGGGATACGTTGAGGATTTTTTCGGGCTGAGAACGACGCAGATGCCTGTGGATCGTTTGCCGCAGTAGATTGGCATGACTCGGACAGACTCCTCGTCCGCATTATTCATGAAGGCTCGTCGCGAAAGCGTGGAGACGCGAAGCGAGACGGGTACTTGGAGACGTGAAGCCCCTGAGGCATACTCGTGCAGTATGTCGAAGGGCTGAACGGCGAGACTACCCGTCGCAGCCGCGTATCCGCGCTTGCAGCAGAAACGTCATGAATAATGCGGGCAAAAACTGCCGACTCGCTGTACACCCCAACCGGATTTGCTACACTTTCGAAAGAGGACGTATCACTCATCCATACCAACATCACGCTGTTCACCGGGAAACCCACGAATGCCACGCCATCTAGTCGTGACCTGCATATTGATCTTCACCCTCCTTTGGGGAATACCTGCCTCAGTCTCGGCGGACAGCATCATCGAACTTCCGGTCCTGGCGGCCATCCGACAAAATAATCTGGGCGTGTTTGAAATCCTGATGATGTGGTGGGATAAGAAGCAGGAACCGAATCCCGTTCAACTACAATGGCTCCTCGCCGGTGTCCATCTGGGAAATGAACATTTAGGTGCCATGGCTCAAGCCTTTGCCTATGCCGTAGAACGTACGCCCTCGGTCCAACATAGCGGAATCGTCTCTGTGCAAGGGCGAGCGTATCGACCAACAGGCAGCGACGGACCAAGCGCCGGCGCGGCCATGGCCGTGGGATTCATCGCCATGTTCAAGGGAGAACATATTCAGCGAGGCATTGCCCTGACCGGAACCATTGAACCGGGAGGACAGATCGGCCCGGTGGGCTACATCCCGGATAAGATTCGTGCCGCCGCACGAGAAGGCTATCACACCGTGTTGGTTCCACGCGGGCAGATTCATGGCTCGCAGTGGAACCTGATCGAATTGGGATTTCAGCTCAATATGACGGTGAAGGAGGTCGATACAATCGATGAGGCGTATGCGCTCATGACAGGCCAACGAATCTAGCGGCAGGATGCTGAAAAAGCCCGCCAGCGTCTTGAAGGTTACGGCTCAGGTCCAGGCTGAGAAAAAATGAGTCCGGTCTTCACTCAACCTTAACCTCGACCTTATCCTGTCATGGCATCACTCCCTGCATGATCGCGTCATACTCCGCTTGCGTTAAGCGATGCATGCCTAATCTCAGTCGTCGAGTGAGTTCGGCTTGATCGGCAATCTGCAACACGTTGAGCAACAACGCCTGGCTCACAACAGACGAACAGGCCAAGCGGCGCACCTCCTCGATTCGTACAAAGCCAAATCTGGCCTCAGTTCTCAGCTCGTCGGTGAGGAACGCATCCAACGCGGAAAAGTCCAACACAGGCGGCATCATCCGGAACTCGGCATAAATCCCCACTTTCAGCACATACACAAGTCCCCGGGATCCTGCATCGAGATATGTGTGAAGATTCGTTCTGATCAACTCAGTGCAGAGTCCCCAAAGGCCGCGGCAAAGTTGCAGTTCAGCGCTTTCCACCGAGGTGCGTTCTCGCAAGGCCCCGGCCACAAATAAAAAATGACTCATTGGGAATTCATCGCAGAGTCTTCAGCGGGAGGATGCGACACATGGGGGAATGGATGCCATGACAACGGAACAGACTCACAGCGTCACCCGACAGGACAACTCGACTGAGTCGTACAGAATAGGCACCCATGCGAGTATCAATGCGTGTGGTATTCGTCTGCGTCGTCTAGCAGTCCTTCTGGTTTTTCAGGAAAACCGGCG
>DATEPD010000210.1:0-7733 GCA_035273365.1 Nitrospiraceae bacterium
GCGAAACGAGAACGGTCTGCGCCTCCTCCATCGAAGCATGAAGGGGACTCCGATGTTGCCCAGGATAGTCTGAAACAGCACAGTGCACAAGAAGAGGTCCGCAGAGAAGCCAACGCGCCCGTGGCTGCACTCAGCAAGTCTGCAGAAGAAGTACCTTCGCCGGCAGAGCAGAAACTCGCAGGAAGCTCTAGCCCGCCAACCAAGGCATCAGTACCCATGCAAGCTCCCACCGGCGCTCCTGCTGCCGGTGTCGGCACAGCAGCAGTCGGCGCGCGTGCCCTGTTTTATGGCACCGACGAGACGCGGAAGGATCAAGGTAGGATGGCTCAAGAAAAAGAACGAGCCATGAAGCCCCTTGCCGAGTCAGCACCGCATGCAAACCGTCTTGAACGACCACTGGAAGGGCTTTCACAACTGGGCAAAGCAGCAGGCACAATCGGCCAACTCAAGCCCCTAGGACTCCGCTATAGCTTTGTCGTTCATGGAACAGATGGGCAGGAGCGAGAAGTGGACGCGGTAACAGCATCGAAAAGCACCGAGCCGATATTTCTCACGATGGAGGCCAACCAAGAGGCCTATCTGCAAATCTGGAAGACAATTGATTCTTCAACGCCTCAACTGTACTGGCCTGAGAGGGAAACCGGTCAGTTCTCTCTAAAGATGACCGCTGGTCACCGGCAACAGATTGCGCTGCCTATGGAGAACAAGCGCGTCACCTTCACCGCCCGTCTTTCCCGAATCCCGTTCGGATCAACCACGGAGCACGAATCCGCCATGCTCGACCGGCTCTCCCCCAACCAAATCCAAGAATCCATCATCGCAAGCGGCCAAACCGGCTCGCAAGAACAGGCCACCTACATCGTCAACCAAGATCCATCCACAACAGTACAGATCTCAGTCGATATCACCCTCGGCCGTTAGCCGAAATCGCGTGGCTCCAAAGCTACGCCAGTATCTTGGTCAGTTTCTGGACCGAGTCGGCATGATATGTCTGAGCAACCTCTATTCACTCACAGATGAACTAGCCAAAAGCGCCGAAATTGCGTGCTAGATGAGTTGGCATGGTTCCATGATAATGCTGCAAGGGACCCAGCTCACACTTAATCGCCACACGCTTTGACCTTCCGTTCTTCCAACACGGCAATTGCATCTTTTCGAGCGGCCATTTTATCCGCCTTCTCGTCTGCAGGAGCACGGGTGTTTTGGTCGAGTGCTTCTGCATATAAGCGTGCGGCCTCTATACAATCTGCCGACGGTGGCTTGGTTGAATCGCATGCCGCGACAAAGAATGTGCATGCTAGAGCAGCAGTCATTAGTCCAACAAAACGTGTGGTCATTGTGCACATCCTCCAATGTTAGACGCTCGACTCTTGGCTATACTGACCGGCATATTACGCAAAATCGGCCCGCATATTCCACTGCGATTGTCGTGTCGGTGAAAAGACGTTTTCAAGATATCCACAGAGCTGATTAGTAGGATATATGGATTGGCATGGCACCACAAACCGTGGCGCGTGAAGCATGAGCAGGTGCGATCTGACGCTTGCGGCTCGAAGGTTCGAGAGTCTCGAACCAGTGCATCATCCTACGGCACAATGTCCGCCCGTTGGCTATAACAACGCGAGCTGAGCCTGCGCCCACGCGTTGCCCTGAGCGGCGGCTTTCTCATACCATCTCCGTGCCGTCGTATCGTCCTTCGGCACACCTCGCCCATTGGCATACAGCTGCCCGAGCTGAGCCTGCGCCCACGCATTGCCCTGAGCGGCGGCTTTCTCGTACCATCCCCGTGCCATTGTATAGTCCTGCGGCACACCCCGCCCATTGGCATACAGCTGCCCAAGGTTGTACTGCGCCTGGGCAACACCTTGGGCAGCCGCTTGCTCCCACCACTGTCGTGCCTTCTTGTAATCTTGTGAGACACCCCGCCCTTCGGCAAATAGCTGCCCAAGTTGGTTCTGCGCCCACCCGTTTCCCTGCGCGGCGGCTTTCTCGTACCATCCCTGCGCCATGACATAGTCTTGCGGCACGCCCCGCCGCCCGCTGTCATACAGCTGCCCAAGTTGGTTCTGAGCCGACGCATTGCCTTGCGCACCCCGCATCTTCAGTTGTTGCAGATCTACGTCTGAGATCACGTCCACTGGGGCGACAGGCGTACGCCCAGGGACCTGGGCCATCAGTCGCTGCATGGATTCAAGCTGACGTGAACGCTCTTGTTGGGTATCTCCCTTCAGCAGATTCTTCTGAAGTGGCTCCCGTTCATCCGGCTGAGCCGGTCTGCCGGACACACCATTTCGCACAGCGGCGGCCTGCCGAATCTGTTCTTCTGCTTGGAGTGCTGATGATTCATTCCCCTGAGGTGCCGCCTGCTCCACCGCCTGAACCGGTTTGTAGGACACAATGACCTTCGAAGGTTTTGTGAATGCGAACACGATGGCCCCGGAAAATAATACGCCAATGGCTAATATGGCCATTCGGAGAGGGGTGAACTGATGATGTTCGTCAGGTCTTGCACCGGCAGTGTGGCCGGAATCCTTTCTCCCTTGATGCCGATTCGGACGGAACTCCTGTTTCTCACTTCGCTCGGGACCGGAGGAAAAGGATGTCTGGCAAGAAGGGCACGTCACGGTGCCGACAGTCGGCACGCCCCAGTTACGATTCGCACGCAGCCATTCATCATACTGCTGTTTCACATCAGGGTTACCAAGTGTCTCGAAGGCCTTATTAATTTTCCCGGTCTTCTCCTCCACCTTCGCGAGAAGCTTGGGTGTCTGGTGAAAGCGGTCTGGATGCCAGACTTGAAGTAAGAGGCGATGGGCGTTCTTGATTTCTTCGGGAGTCGCTGATTCTTTGATTTCTAGAATGGTGTAATGGGTCTCCATACTAGACACTCCAAACATGCTCCCCGCAGCAAGCTACGGGGTATTCGGCAAAAGAGTAGACAATGATCATGGACATGTCCCGTATGCCGCAGTGGAAAGGGCGCAGATCAAGCGTTCATTGGATATTCTAGCTTAGGATCCACTCGTACTGGAAGGACATCGATTGTGTACCAAGCGCGACCCAGTCAGCCCATGCAATGGCCCAATGTGGCAAACTCATGTCTGAGCTCGTCCGGAAATAACGGACACGTGGACTGAGACTCAGCGACCTGATTGTGATTGATACTCCCGGTGCGAACCATAGAGTTGTTGATGGCACCGGGCCCCCAACTCGCGGGCCAGCTCGGAGGCGAGGTGGCTCCCGCGTTCGAGCAACTGGACGGCTTCCCGTTTACAGTCGGGCGCGAACTGTTTGCCTACACTCATAACAGATCTTCTTGATGAGTCGTATCCCCCCTTCATCTGGTGTCTGTTAAATCCAGGGGACATCACAATATGGTCACTCTTTGCTGCTCTTGTTTAGAATATCGCTGTGGCCTTCTGGGGCAAGCTGAGAGGAGCATTTGTGGCAAAAATCTCCATATATGGGGGAGTGCCGAAGGTGAAGTTTTATCTTTTATTGAAAAATCACGCGATGTTCCTGAGTATTTGTCGCCCATGAGACCTGTCAACCACCAGGCATGTGAATTGCCCCCCCCTTCTGCATTAACAGACTCTTGGGGGAGTACTTTTCAAATACAACATGGCAATGCGCATGCCCAGAAGGAGGTGTTTAGATACACTACAGAAAGCCTTGAGGCTACCTCATACTCCCAGCAATGATGCCATGGTCATTATGGCGGTTTGCGCTTTGTGTCAGTACGCGGACCGAATCCACGGGTCAATCACAATCACAATCTGGAGAGGAATTTCCGCGAGACTGATGCTGGGGGTAATGACCGTGCTGTATCTCTTCATGAGTCCGGGGATGGTCACACACTCCGTGGCCGCTCATGCCCCTGGCGCCGGCGATAAGGAGTTTGCCAAAGAGCGGGATCTACTGAAGCAAAAACAGTATCCAGAGGCGCGCGCGGCGCTGGAAGCCCTCATGAAGAAAGATCCGTCGAATGCCCAAACGCATTTCTATCTGGCCGAGGCCTGTCGGGGCCTAAAAGCCTGGGCCTGTGCGGAAGAACATTATGAGACCTCACTGGAGTTGGATGCCAAATCAACAGGGGGCGGGTCACCTAAACCACGGGTACGCAAAGCGAAGGTATGGAGGTTACTGGACGAAGTAAAGGTGTGGCGGTTGTTGGACGATGCGAAGAATATGATCGCCGACGGGCGGGCTCCACTCGACAGGATGAAGCAGGCGGAAGAGACCCTGGACAGCGTCAATGAGGTGGGTCTCACCGATGAGCAACAGGCTGTCTATCAACAGTTGCTCGCCAGACTCTCACAGCGGCAATCGACTGCCTCGCCGAACATGCTGAAACCAGACGGATTGACAGGCGGGACGAGGCAGGCAGGCACACAAGACGTGCCGATGGCGCTGGTGCCCGCAGGAGAGTTCATGATGGGGAGCAATCTGGCAGACGACGAAATGCCCGTGCATCGAGTCTACCTCAATGCCTTCTACATGGACAAGTACGAGGTGACGGTAGGACAGTACGCGAAGTATTTGGAGGCGACAGACATGGAGGAGCCGCCGGACTGGGCTATCATGAATCAACCTCAACATCAAAAACGCCCGGTAGTTAACGTGGATTGGGAGGATGCTGTCATGCACTGCAAATGGGCGGGGAAACGATTGCCCACGGAAGCAGAGTGGGAGAAGGCGGCGCGTGGGTCGGATGGGCGCATCTATCCGTGGGGCAACGAGGCACCCACGCGGCTCCACGCGAATTACGGAAGAAAGGAATGGAACAACCATTTGGCTTTGGTCCCAGTGGGGTCGTTCGAAGAAGGCAAGAGTCCCTATGGCATCTATGACATGGCCGGGAATGCCTGGGAATGGGTCAGTGACTGGTATGACTATGACTTTTACAAGAACAGCCCGCGGCGGAACCCAATAGGGCCGGCAACGGGTGATTCTAAAGGGGTGCGAGGCGGCTCCTGGCTCTACGTTTCTGAGTTCCTGCGTTCCGCGCACAGATTCACTGCCCAGCCGACGAACCGGCACTTTGGCTACGGGTTCCGTTGCGCGAGAACTCCGTAGTCTTCGGCTCTTGGATACTTGGTGTAAACGGTCAGTGAGGAGCCCGGATTGAACAGATACCTTTCACCTTTGAGCGGGGCAGAATCCGACTTCATCTGACAGACGTGAGTCCTCGCTAGGTTAAGCCGCCAAGTTTTTCTCCTTCGCCAGTGGCACTTTCGTCTTTGATCTTCTGTTCCGTGGTCATCGTCCTCACTCCTTTCGGTGAAGGCGACGACTCTACCTGACTGTCAGATTACGTTCTGGCTTGTGCAATTTAGACAGGAGGTATTGTTGATAAATTCGAGATAATCAGGAGCCATCATCACTAGACGCACTCCACAGGACTGCTTCTTCCTTCTTCGTTCCGCGAACTGTTAAGCTTTTCTACCATCTATTTCTCCCCGGGCGAGTATGACTCTAGTTAACCGATATGGTCGCCTGTCGCTCATTCGGAAGCTCGGATTAGTCTTTCTCGTCCTGCTCATCTTGGTCACAATTCTCCTGGCTTACGCGCAGACGCGACACGCGTTCCACCACCTCCTCATCCCACTCGCAGTGCACATGACCGGCGCCAAGTTAGAAGTGCGAGACGGGCAGCTCTCCCTGCGTGGTGCGCTCGAAGCCGACGGTCTTATGTATGAGGACGCGGTGGTGGGGGTGTCCATCGATGCTGAACGACTGGTGCTCAATATGACACCGTGGTCATTCGTGAAGGAGGGCGTGCTCCAGATCGACCACCTCGAACTGAAGCAGGCCAACCTGCGCGTCGTCCGTCGGCCGGCGCTGATTGGAGCGTCCGTTCATGAGCCTGAACCGAGGCCGGCGAGTTCCGTACCGCTGTTGCCGGTGGTGGTCCTGCAGGCCCGATTCGAGGATGTGGCGTTCATGATCGAGGACGATGTGAGCCAAATCACAGGGCGGACGGCCGTAGATATCGATCAACTGGGGCCGGGCCGGACCGGAACCGTGAAGCTTCGAACGACCTTCAAACTGTCGCGGGTCGCCGAGACGGAAGACCTGTCTGGTGCAATCGAACTGGCCCTCTCGGTGGCGGCCGGTCCTATCGGACAGCCAATCACCTGGAACGGAACCAATCACGTACTCGTGCGCAGTGGGAATGGAGGGCAGCTCACTGAAGCCGACCCTCGCGTGATGATATTCGACCAAACGCTCGACGGGGAATGGGCGCAGGCCCAGCAGCAGGGGCGCCTGTATTCCACCGTCGCAGGCCGCAGGCAGGGAACGACACCGGGTTCGGCCGATATGACGGCTACAATGGAGGGAACAATTCAGCCGGCTGTGACGACCTTCGCGCTGACGGTGAAGGGGGTAACGGCAGACACCGTGAATCTCATGCTGGGTACCGCGGCCGCACGCATGCATGACGGACGGTTCAATGCCGGACTGGAAGGGCGCATCGAGGGCACGCGTGCTTCCATTCGTGCAACGATGACCGGCTCGCGCGTACAGTTTCGTGTAGGCGACCGTAAAGTCAGTCCCGCTGTGGATGTTTCCTTGCAGCATGCCGGCTCATTTGATTCCGTAACCCGAGACGCGACGATCGATACGCTCACAGTCACTCTCGGCGATCACGCTAAGCCGATGCTATCCGGATCCCTCGACCGTCCGGTCTCGCTTCGATTCAATCAGTCGGAAGGAGAGACTCCGCCGTCCGGTTCCGTCGCCGTGCCTGCCGTCTGGTCGCTACGACTCTCTCCCACCGCAATTCAGGTATGGCGCCCGTGGCTCGCGTTACTCGACACCGATGCGTTGAACGGGGTCGCGGGTGGCCGGATTGGCGGGGCGCTCATTGTCACGGTACACGAACAGGGGGCGTTGGTAGAGGTGGCAGGACGGGTCGAGGCCGGAGACGTTATGCTGCGGAGTGGGCACAAGGACGGCCGGATTCCCCTCGGGCCGCTCGCGATCATCACCGATTGGAAGGCGCGCATGACCGGCCTCCGGACCCTCCGGCTCGATCCCTTGACGACGGTCGTGAGTCTAAAGGGCAAGCAGGTGGCCAGATTACAGGTAAGGGGCACGGGTCTGGTCACCGGCAAAGGCGCACTCACCGGATTGGACGGCACGATCACGCTCGAGAGACTTCCCGGGGAGGTACTCAATCCGCTGCTCGCTCTATGGAGCCCCGGCAGGATCTCTCAGGCGCGGGTCGACGGACGGGCCGAGTTCGCCGTGGACGAACGGCGGGCCGTATGGCACGTGGATCTGCATGGACAGGATGTTCAGCTTCGGCTACCAGATGCCCACGATCCACCGCCGTTGGATGTGCTGAGCCAGCTTGACGGCGAATTCGATCGCACATCGCGGCAACTCCGCATGGACCGCTTGAAGATTCAAATGGCTGATCGCCGGCATCCCATCGTCACGGTGACGCTCGGTCAGCCACTCACCCTTAACCTGGCACCTGCGGGCGAGAACGCCTCGGTGGGCGGCAGTCGTGAGCCGATCACCCTCGGACTTCGAGTCGATCATCTGTATGTCGATCAACTGCGTCAGTGGATCCCGCTGGCCGGAAGTCAGATGCCGGCGATGCGAGGCGGTGCGCTGGATGCGGATATGACAGTCACGCTTAGAGGTACTGATCACATTGCCATCGCCGGCCGGTTGGATCTGGAGCAGGTGACGTTTGAGAGGGCGTCCGCACCGATCACGTT
>DATEPD010000211.1:0-5186 GCA_035273365.1 Nitrospiraceae bacterium
GCCCGATCGAGAGATTTTTCAGTTTGATTCATCCAATTAATGAAGACAAGAAAATCACCAAGCGTGATCTTCAGAGCGGATGAGGCGCCTTCTTCTTCGATAACCAGGTCTTCCATTGCAACTCCTTGTAAAGCAAATAATTTCGGATTGCGTGCGGCAGATGAGCCAATAGACTTCTGCCAACTTGCCGTTGAAGCTGACTGTTACTGGCGTCTGAAAAACAAAATCGATGCGAGCCACCTCCTTTCTATGCCTGGCCTTTGGCGAGAAACGTAGAGCAGGTCCAAGAGTGGGAAACCCATAGGCTACATCTGATAGTGTTTTGCGAGTCATACTGTGCCAGCAGTGGTATTGTCAAGATACCTCTTGAGGGATTGGTAAGGAGGCACCTTTCTCCGGCTCTTCGTATGTGCGCGAAGTCAAGAGGAGCAGGACTTAGGCTATGATTATCCTTGTGGCGAGAGGGGCGGAACCCGCGGATAGATTCCTCGCGGGAGACGTTCGGGACCGATTGCCCCTTCGCAGGCATACCCTGGCTCGAAAGGCCAGAGAAGTGATCGACCTTCCCAAGTACCCCTCACCTGGACCGTGCCCAGCGAGACCCCAAGTCGAGCAGCCTCCTCGCGCATTGTGGAGAGACAGCCTTCATAGGTATATGCGCGGCGACCCAGTATGATTGGCTGGCCCGTCTGGTTATGGAAGATCGTATAGGAATCGGCGCAGCCTGCCAGAAGCAGTACCATGAGGAGTAAAAAACTTCTCGTCATATACCTTCCCCCTCACTCGTTGGTGTAATCTTCGTCAAGAATGTGTCCCATTCCACGCACTGGATCGAGATGGCGGTGCAAGAGCGACCTCATTTTTGACAAGCGAACCTAGGCGGACTTGGTCTGCACCTGGCATTTGAATAAATTCGACACCGAACCGTTGTCCTTCGCACCAGCGCACTTTGGCTAGTCCTACTCGGAGCGGAGACATGGTATCGGGGACGAGCATTCTCATTTCAAGATAGGAACCGGGCTGTACACGATTTCTGCTGTGGACGGCGCAACCAGGGACAGACAGGTTCAGCACTGTTCCTTCCCCTACATAGGCCTCACCAGCAAACACAACAGGGAAATCTGCATGGATGCGTTCGCAGTACCTAAGCTTCCCCATAGTCGTCGACTCCTTTTCGGTCAAACAATAGGCAGAGGAAAGCGTATCACAGTCTTCCCTTAGCACGCGAGAGAGCCCCTACTTATGAGATAAGGCCCAAGAGACAGAGACATAGAGAGCCTTTAGCAACATCCTTTGACAACCGCAATGGCCACACCGTATAGGAGGCATGTCGGCCGACCACACTAATCGAACTCTTACTAGATTCTCTTGTGGTCATTAGACAGCATCGATCAGGATTGATATCCATCCGGACTGGGGCCTCTGCCGCCTGCAGGGAGGATCAAAATATGAAGTGAATCGTGCAATCAGAGAATGGAAGAAATGAAGGCGTTAGACGGGTTTTTCAGCGACGTATTCCAAGTACTTCCACAATTCCTTGGCATCTTCTGCGGCAAGAACCAGCGGGGTATTGTTCGCGGATCCGACGAAATGAATCTTGAGCGACATCTCATCCTGCCAAATCTGAGCTTCGCAGTAGCTCACATTATCGAGATTTAATGTCTTCTTGCCAATGCGAACAAAGTGCATCGCGTCTCCTTGCCCTGCGACAACTCCTCGCCGACTATAGCACCACAGGGTTTTCCGTCAAACGCTTACCGTATTTTTTGGCAAGCTTCTCTCAGGCACGACTTGAATGGGCAAAAAAATTCCTCGGGATGGATTAGCTGAAAAGGAAGTGGTTGGTTGCGGGGGAAGGATTTTAGGCATTGTTTAGAGAAAACATTTCTTTTATCTCATTTCTTGATGATGACCCTTGTGACCCATTCCTCGAAACGCGAACAGATGTGACGACTGACGCGTTGATCCTTCGACCGGAGTCTGGATCGATCTCGTAATCATATTAAGCACAAATCTGATAGAGGCCTGCTTCAAAGCCTCAATCCTAAATACTCCATTTGCATCCGTAGAGTGGGCGATTTAAACCCCAAACCTTTTTATAAGTTATTGTTTTACGAATGAATTACAATGTCTTTGATGTTGCTAAGTTAGCACAGCACTTGGAGAGAAACCGATACGAATTCACCCAAACTATGATCTATCCCTCACCATCGGTTCGGTTCCGTCAAGAATAAGCTGCAAAATTCCGACAAGATATACAAGCGATGGTAAGCAGAGTGGTACGCCCCTACCATTCATCGACCTTACGGAAGTTTAATATTCGAAATCGGGCGAACCGATACAACCCATGCCATTGAATACTTACACCTCCATTGAGCCTGGCACGGCACTGACCAAAGTACTGCTCGTGGAAGACAATGGGGATGACGCCCTTCTCACACAAGAGTTGATCCGAGAGGTGAGTCCCAATGGCTTTTCCGTGGTTCATGTGAGTAGGCTCAGTGACGCACTCTCCCGATTGAGCGAAGAGGTATTCGATATTGTGTTACTGGATCTGTCTCTCATCGACACCTCTGGCCTTGATACGGTGAAACAAATATTGTCGGCCTTTCCCACCCTGCCTATCGTCATATTGAGCGGACTCATGGATGAAATTCTGGCGATTGAGACCGTGCGACATGGTGCCCAAGACTACATGGTTAAAGGGCAGGTCAATGGCCATCTGTTGATTCGGTCGATCCGCTACGCGATTGAACGGAAACACATGGGACAAGAGATGATGGAGGCAAAAGACCGAGCCGAACAAGTCGCACGCGAAAGAGCGGGAATTCTCGAAGCAGTCGAAGCATTCTTCATCAGTGTCAACGGGCAGGGAGCTGTGAGGGAATGGACCGCCCAAGCGGAGAGGCTGTTCGGAATCCCATTAGGCGACGCGGTGGGTCAGCCTTTCGCAAGCCTTCAAATCCAGTGGAATTGGGGAGAGGTGCTAAGGGCCATGCGAGAGGCAGGAGACAAACTTCAGGTGGTTCGGATAGACAGAATTGAGGTAATTCTTGGGGAAGGGAAAAAGGCGTTTGTGAAAATGACCGTGTCGCCGATCCGTGACAATTCTGGCATAGGCTACATCTTCATGGGAGAGGATATAACGGGACGGCTGGTTCTGGAGCATGAGTTGGCGCAAGCCCAAAAACTGGAGTCGATCGGGCAGCTTGCAGCCGGGATCGCGCACGAGATCAACACCCCGATCCAGTTCGTCGGCGACAACGTCCGGTTCCTGTCAGATTCCTTTGCCGATCTTCACGCCGCACTCACACGGTATCGTGAGATCCTAGCGGCCGCAAAAACCGGACACAGCCTCCCCTCGGAGCTTATCGAAACGTGTGAAGCGGAATTACAGCAGGCCGATCTCGACTTTCTAAGCGATGAAACCCCCAAAGCCTTTGCACAGACAGTCGAGGGGATCAAGCGGGTGGCGACAATTGTACGGGCCATGAAAGAATTTGCGCACCCGGGGAGCCACGAGAAGGCTGTGGTTGACCTCAATAAAGCCATCGAAAGCACAGTTATTGTCGCACGGAACGAATGGAAGTACGTGGCCGACCTCCAAACCAACTTGGATCCGTTGCTGCCGCCTGTGCTCTGTCTCGTAGGGGAATTCAATCAGGTCGTGCTGAACATGATCATTAATGCGACCCACGCGATCGCCGACGCCGTCAAGGGCACCGGTAAGAAGGGTATGATCACGATCTCGACCACGCGCGCGGACGATTCTGCCGAGATTCGCATTGCAGATACCGGAGGAGGGATTCCGGAAGCGATACGCCATAAGATATTCGATCCTTTTTTTACGACGAAAGACATCGGGAAAGGAACGGGTCAAGGGCTTGCTATAGCCCGGTCCGTCGTCGTCGACAAACATGGTGGGACCATCGGAATGGAGAGCGACGTCGGCAAGGGAACGACCTTCATCATTCGTCTGCCGTTGAGTGTCCCGACAGACGATGGGGCTGTGGAGAAAGCGGCATGACCTCAGATATCATATTCGTGGATGTCGTTCATAAAGGGGGTTGCGGGGGAGGGATCGCTCTCATCTATGACTCTCTCACCTCGACATTCGGTACGGACCATGTCTCGCACGCCTTCATGTGTCATGGCCCTCCTCTGTCTAGTCGTCGCGGCCTGTGGCACGACCGCCCAGACGGGCAAGCTCCTTTTTGATGACCCGCGCGAAGCCGTGTCTCTTCAGACAATTCCCGATCACTCGATTTATGCGACTCATCCCATCAAATTGGAACCAGCTCTTCTCGCCCAGGTATTGAAGGGCATACAGGTGCAGGATCAGGGGGATCGTCTGTTGCAGCGATTACTCGCAGGGCCAACGTCTCCTGTTCCCGCCTTCTCGGACGAGCAGATCCAGTTCCTCGCTCCACTGCTCGCGGAGGGGTTACGTACCGCATCGCATGATCAGCAGGTCGAGTATCGTGTCCGGACTCTGTATGAAGGTGCCGCGCTTGAACATTCATACACGGAAACAACTGCCGGCTCACTATACGTCTATGGCCAACAACTATTCGTGACACTGTCTCAATATCGATATTCAAAGATTCGGACGAACATCAACGTGCGCAATATCAACTATCAATCGGTGGGACTCGATTATAATGGTCTCAAGGGCCGTATCCTTGTGTTCATCCCGAAAGCGGCCCAACGGTCCGATAGCTTTGCTCCGCCGCCAGTCGGAAGGTCGATCAACCGGTTTCTCGCCATCGATTATCAACTGCTGCAACAAGCACCAGTAGCAACCACTGGACGTACTACACCTGAGAATACGGGTGCATCCGACACTTCGGCTCCGACGGCAGAGGCCTTGGCGAAGCGCGAGGCAGAAATCAAGGCACTTAGGGATCGCGTCAATAAGAACGCTTCAGAAATGGAAACCCTCAGGAAGGAACTTCAATCCGTTCAAGACCAACTCGGCAGCCAGAGGACCGGACAAGACAATCAAAAGCGGTAATCATCGGCTAGAGTCCAATCATAGTGAAATGAGACATTCAATCCCCCCGATTCAGTAAACACTGCTGATTGAATGAACGCCACACTCTTCCTTACTTTATAAGCCTGCCCACATTTTTTAGAGCGAGACGCAACATCAATGGCTCAAGACATATCTGATGCGAGGCCGATCT
>DATEPD010000212.1:0-4143 GCA_035273365.1 Nitrospiraceae bacterium
GTGAGACCTCTAGTGATGATGGCAAGTCCTTCTCAGTCGTGGTCACAAGAGAAGATGGCACGCAGCAGACGCAGGACTTGTGCTATAGGGTTCGAAGTTTAAAAGAGTGGCTCTTTCTTTTCTTATTTAAGGAAGCTAGACTTTTGTAGGGTTGAGTGAATGTTGCACAACATTCGGACCGTCTGTATTCTTCGAGAGAGTTCACACCAACGATAATCCAAACCATCAACTGAAGGGAGATACATGCCATGACACATATTCTTATTCGCCACAAAGTCACTGATTTTGCCAAGTGGAAGCCTGCGTAGATGCCCATCTCACAGCCCGCAAGGAAGCGGGCCTCAAAGACAAAGTTTGCTGCGCGGTATTGACAATCCAAATGAGGTAGTCCTTCTGTTCGAAGCAGAGGACCTCAAAAGAGCCAAAGCCTTTTCGGAGTCATCCAATTTGCGCGAGGTCATGCAAAAGGCTGGAGTAATTGGTACGCCGGATATTCTCTTTCTCAGCTAGTGTGGCTCAGCCGCGAGGAACCAAACCCCGCCTTGCGTGTCCATTCAAAGCAGGATGCGGGGATTCTGAAGAATCCCCGCATCCTCTATCTGAGGCTCGGTGACGGTGGCTATTTGTGTGTGTTTTTGAATGAGAAATCGAATAAGCTCCGCCATTGTTTGTACTCCTCTCATCTGCTTAGGAGATGTGCCCGATATTCATTTCCTGGGAACCCTGCTAGGTTACCTAGTCATCCAAGACTCCCTGTTATTTAAGGAGAAACTCCGGCATGTCTAGTACCATTGGTCCAGAAGCCGCAAATTTCGTCCGCGCTTGTGAAGCCATTCACAGCTTGTTGGCCCATGGGCCTCTCCTGCCTGACGATCGAGACCTCATCGAATGGAGCGCCATCAATCTGCTGAGCAAATTGACACCGGACTAACGTCGTCATGCTGTCGTACTCCATGTGGCGATTAACTGTTCATCCCGGCTTGTGGTCTGTTCTCTCAGCTTTCGTGCCTGCTTGCGCAGGTGTTCCAGCCGATGCTGGCTGTGACCTGCTGCCCGATCTTCGACATCAGCCGGAAACCACGGCCCGCGACCATGCTTCCACCGGCGATCGCCATGCGGCTATGGCCATTCGTAGGTTTGAGGAAAGGTGATGGTACTTCTTCCGTTCCCCACACTAGGGGGTTTCCCAGTTTATATTCCTCTGACTTCAGCGGTAGCGTTAATCATGGACACGGAGATGCGCATGGCATCGAGAAAACCACGAATAGAAGTGTTGGAGCTGATGTGCATGTGCGAACGTCTTATCCTCTATGCCCATATGGATGATGAGCAACTGACCGGCGAAGAGTGCGGGGCAATCGTGGCCTGTGCCCGACGACTGGAAAGTGAAATTGTCCCTTATTGCGAAAAGCACCAGAAATCCTCAGCCCAATCCATCCACCATCAATCAGCTTGATTCACCCGTGCGACTTCGGCATCACATGAATGAATGAGAGGAGAAGGGCCTCCTGTCGAAAGGGAAATAAGACCAAATGCAAAAGAAGGATATTGCGAAGCGCATTCATCAGGAGGCTGGGATCTCGGAGGAAGAGGCCGCCACGCTGCTGGATCGGATTCTTGAGCTTCTCAAGGCCACCCTTCAGAAAGGGGAACCAATCATCATCTCCAACTTTGGGAAGTTTACGGTGCGCAGTAAGTCCAGTCGCCCGGGACGCAATCCTTCCACAGGCGAGGCTATCATGATCGCGGCTCGCAGGGTGGTCACCTTTTATGCGAGTGCAATTCTCAAAGCCGAGATGAATCCAGTCCAGACTGAGAAGCAAGAATCCGTGGCACCAACCGAGTAGAGCGGAAGGAACGTCAAACCCCATACAGAAATAGGGGAAACCCAGGAGGGTGCATGGCCTTTATTCTTGTCATTGTTCAGGCCCCTCAACGGGAGACCCCTTCTGGGGTGGCGGATTGGATGTCGTTCCACACTGCGGCGAAACTGGAAAGCCTCAAAGAGTTGCCGGCCGTCTATTGTTTAGATGAGACGGCATGGATCTTCGACACCAGACGAGCCCTGGCTGAATTTGGATTAGTGACGCACCATGCGACGGAGCGCGGGATACCATTGCACGCCTTTCAACTTGATAACTCATCACTGCAATCATACGTGGGATCTCAGCCGATCTCAGAAAAGCTTGAAGCGTTTCTCGAAGCAGATCTCGAACTGCCCAAGGAATAAGATGCTACAATGCTTGAACGAGACTGCTCGCTTATGGCTGTCACGCATAACGCTGGCGATATTACCCGTATCCACACCAGGACGGCCTTAGTAAGATCTGTGCTGCTCCCTAATCTTGGGACAGCTCTTTCGCCTTTGTTTACCATCCATCCTGGAAAGAATTCCAACCGTCTTCGAGTCCCCACCTCCGCCTGCCCTCTCCAGCTTCCGCGCGGAACACTCTGCACTCAACAGGTATCAGGAAGCACGTCTCTTCGCCTTTGTCGTGGAAACCACGACAGTCTGATTGGATTAATCCGACAAGAAAATTAACCTTTGACCTATAGAGCTTCGGCCACAACTCGACTATAAGCCTGAATAGACGAGTAACGAACCGATCTCACAGTGGCGATGGCACTTTGCCTCGAAACTCCTTCGAGACAATCAAACAAACCCGTCATTCGAAAGTCCACTTCATGCCCAATGAGGAGGATGTGATGGTACAGGCGTACGTCCCTAGCGTCGATTCCGTCATTTGGCGCGAAGTGACCAGTCTTGTGTTCTGCACTCTCGATGATCTGGCGCAACGGTTGTCGGACTATTCGTGGGCGCAAGTGTTCGCAGCGGTCGATCGGCTCAGCCGGCAAGGTACGCTGAGACTTAGCCGCACGAATCGGTTTGGTTACGTCCTATCCGTCGGGTCAGTTCCTCTCCTCCCCCATCTTCGCCAGACCGAAGGAGTCAGGGGTCGTGCTGGCGAGACAGCTGAGTCACCCTTCGCCAAAAGGAAAACTTTTAGGAGCGTGGGGAAAAGACCCAGCATGGGGTATGAACAAGCGCGTTTCGGGAAGGGGCGGTCGATGCGGTAAGGATTTTACGCTCCTGCAACGGAACCGTAATATTCGTTTAATCATGATCCGATACGGTTCCACCGTGAGGTGGCATCTGGCTGTGAGGAACGTGAAAGGAGATCTGATGATGAACCATCAGGACGGGACGAGGCCGTGCGCGATGATTGTGGAACAGGATGTGTACTTTGGCCTCAAACTCGCCGATTGGCTTGAGGGTCAGGGCTATCAGGTGGTGCGCGTTTGGTCCGCTGAGGCGGCGATTGAGGAACTCAGTGAGGTCCGCCCGCAGGCGGTCTTTGTCGGGCGCGACCATTCTGAGCCCGCAACACAGATCGGCATCTCTGAAATACTCCATTTGATCCAGACCGTATGTCCTGGCGTGCCGATCATCACGATCACGGGTCAGTCATCTGCTTCGGTCGGAATTCAGCTCGGCGACGGAATAGGCGCCTTTGTACGGCACCCAGCCATGGATGCGTGATTGATAGACAACTGAGAGCAGGTCGCACGAGGGGCACGGTGCCTGCTTTGATCGGAGCCATGATCGGATGAGATGTCATCGTTGCCAGGGGTTTATGTATCCCATAGATCTTCGTGATTTGGCGAGCGGCAGCGGGCAGGACCGGTCTCGTGGGTGGCGATGTGTTGCCTGTGGCGAAATCATCGATGAGACCATTTTGTGCAACCGTGAGACGCCTCTCCCCACACATCACACGTCGTCACATCTTGGTGAGAAAGGAGGAAGAAGATATGCCAGGGTATATCCTGCCGCTCCTACAATCCGGCGTGATGAGGAATTGCGAACCCTCATCACGATTCGCTAAGGCGCGCTGGCTCGGGCCGTTCCTCCGTCGATGGCTCGCATCGATTTCGCTTTTCAGACGCTGGTAACAGTCAGCTTCAACGGGAGTATATTCGCTCGTCTGCGGTATGAAATTCGACATTATTTGCTTTACAAGGAGTTGCAATGGAAGACCTGGTTATCGAAGAAGAAGGCGCCTCATCCGCTCTGAAGATCACGCTTGGTGATTTTCTTGTCTTCATTAATTGGATGAATCAAACTGAAAAATCTCTCGATCGGGC